>JBFZEL010000480.1:0-8603 GCA_041306925.1 Lysobacterales bacterium | reverse complement strand
CAGCGTCGGCACGTGCGTGGGTCGCAATTTCGCTGATCCGGCCATCGCGTATTTCGGCGAGAATGATGGCCTGCTCCGATCGCTCATAGTCGTGCCCGATCATGGCACGGGCGATGAGCAGGCGATACCCGTCGGGCGCGACACTGACGCTCTCCTCGGCAGCCAGCGTTTCCGTCAGGGCCTGCGCGCCCGGCTGCCCCACCGATGCCATCCAGAAGTCCGCATTGCCTTGCGCGTCATCCCGGTAGAACAGGATGTTTTCGTTCGACAGCCAGGTCGGCGACTCACCGTTCGCGACAATGACAGGCTCCGAAGGCACCGTCTCGAAGAGCGGCAGGATCAGGATGTCGCGGGTGCCGCGATCGTGGTCGAGCCGCTCGCAGGCAAGCAGACGGCGGTTCGGCGACAGCGCGACCGACCCGTACCGGATTCCGGCCGGAATGAGGGCCAGGACGTGCGATCCCCAATACTCGCCGGAGAACACGCCGGAGCGGCTGGACCCGCACGCTGCGATCCCCAGCAAGGCGCTTACGAGCAGTATGAAAAAGAATGCCCGGGATCCTTTGCGCCGCCGGCGGACCATCACGGCCCACAGCTTGCCGCCCTGCGCATGAACATGGATTGAATGAACACCTGGCTGGTTCATTGCTGAAGTCCTCCTACAGCACATGTCATCAATAGGCGGAAGAGACCCAAGAGACCGATCAGAGTATAGGACGGAGCACGGGACGAACTGAAGCGGTATTCCGGGCCTTTGACCTTTTTCATTGCCTGCGGTAGCTGCGACTGCGTCCTTCAGGAAAGCCCGGCGCCGGGACGCACCTTTCCCGCGGTCTCTGATTTCCGGTACTATCTGGCAACAGACACCCACATCAGAGGTTGACGATGAAACTCCTGACTTTTGCCTTTGCCCTGGTATTTTCCTGCGTGAGTGCGGCCTTTGCCGCGAGTGGCGATGCCCCTTCGTGCAGCGATCCGGCGATGTTTCCCAACCGTATCCCCAACTACCTGATCGGGTCCTGCAAGACCGCGAATGACGTCCAGCTTTTTCGCTGGCCGGGTGGGCAGCAGGAGGTCATGGGGGTGCGCACCGAGGTTGTCTACAAGGTTCCGGCGGCGGAACTTGGGGCGACGCCCAAGTACATTGCGTCGAACTACGCAAATGCCGTGCGTGATATCGGTGGCCAGCTACTCGATGATCCTGCGCGCAGCACCCTTGGGGACCGGCTGACAGCCCGGGTTGAAATTGAAAACAGCGAGGTCTGGGTACACCTGACCAGTGACAACGCGGTGATTGGCGGAAACTGGCTGACGTATAAGATCATAGTGGTGCAGAAGGACGCAGCGGCGCAGGTCATTACGGCGCAGAAGATGCTCGATGCCCTGAACACGGATGGTTTCATGACCCTCTACCTCAATTTCGATACGGCCAAATGGGACATTAAACCGGCGGATGCAGGCACGGTTGACCAGATAGCAAAACTCATGCTGGCCAATCCGCAACTGCAACTTTCCGTCGAGGGGCACACCGACAATGTTGGCACGGCAGAGGCGAACAAGACACTTTCAGCCAACCGTGCCAGGGCCGTAATGGATGCTGTCGTGGCTCTCGGTGTGCCGGCCGGGCGCCTGACGAGTACCGGTCTTGGACAGGCAAGCCCGATTGCCGACAATCGCACCGAAGCAGGCCGCGCATTGAACCGGCGCGTTGAGCTGGTCAGGAAATAGCCGGTGGGGTTGCCGGTGATTCGTTTACGGCTGAGCTGACCGGTATGTCAGAGACCGTCCTTACGCTAATCGGTGCCGTCGTTGGCGTGGCTGCGTTTGGCGTGATGGTGGCCGCCGTTATTTTTTTCTTGAAGATGGCCGGCAAAGCGCAGGCGAATTCGACTGACAGTTTTGCGAAGTATGCAGCGGCCAGGGGCTGGCAGTTTGAGCACCGTACGAAGATTGGCGACGTCCGCCGGAAGTGGTCGGGCAACACCGATGGTGTCGCCTGGAGCGCTTCCCATACCAGCACCAAAAACAATAGCGCAAACCAGTCTTACTGGAACCATGTGTTCCGCTGGCGGGCCGGTCTGGACAATGGCCCGTCCTCGACGCTCATCCTGATTCACGAGCGATCAAAGCTGGATGGCGTTGACGAAAAGCTGCAGGTGTTACCCAGCTTCATCCGCAGCCTCGCCGCGATGGCTATCGATCGCGTCGCCTCGGTCTACTTCGGCCACGAGGCAGCCGACGTGGACCTGTCAACCTGGGCTGCGGTCGAGGGGCACAGGATCCCCGCGATGCGTGTACTGGCCCCGGTGGCCGACACACGGGCCCTGACCCTCAGCAAGCTCGTGGCGCCGCCCATCAGCAGCGAATCGGCAGCCCTGGCCGAGGGCGGCAAGCCACCCGTGATTCTGATCAGGCGCGATGCCGTGCATCTGGCCACCACCTCCGATGTCTCCGTTGCGGACCTGGAGCGCGCCGTCAGACTCGGTGCCGGCATCGTCAGAGCCTTGTCGCCCCGGTAGTGTGAAGCACGCCGGGCAACATGCTTGGTGTTCACTTTTCATCGGTGTAATGGGTTTCCCGCATGTTCCCGCCGTGGTTGGTCTTCCGACCTGCAAAACCGCTAACGGTTAAACCTCGCTCATTACCGGGAGCGCCCGGTCGTAATGCACGAACACGCCTGCCGTCGGTGCCGCCCTGATTTATACATGACTTGTACAGCTCCTATTTTTTTTCGTTATGCCTCTTGACATAGTTGTACAATATATGTACAGTATGATCCATCAATATCGAAATACATCAATTTTTACCAGATGGGTATTGATATTCACTAAATTACCACATTGAAAATTTGAGGAGATAAACATGTACAAAATGTCTACAGTAACCAAGTCCCTGCTTTCCGGCGCGGTCCTGAGCCTGGCCCTGCTGTCCACCAGCGTGCTTGCCGGTCCGGGTAAACCGGGTAAAAACCCCGTCAAGCCGGGGGGAAATATCGTTGAAGTCGCGATCGAAGCCAACGCTCTGCTGGGCGAGTTCGACTACCTGTTGGCGGCGGTGGGTTGCCTGACCGATGCCAACGGCAACAACCCGGTTGTAAACCTGCTGACCGGTCCCGACATGTATACCCTGTTTGCACCCACGGACGCCGCTTTCGAAAAACTGCAAGGTGCGCTGGGTATCACCGAGCCTAATCCGTCGCTGACCTGCGCGGTTGATTCCATCTTCGGAGAGGGCACGCTGTTTACCATCCTCGCCTACCACGTGACCGACGGACGGCGGTTTTCCAACAGCGTATTCAACCGGAATAACAACAAGGAAGTCGACATGCTGGCGGGCGGATATATCACCGCGACCCCGACACCTTCCATTATCGACGGTGTACCGCAGGTCATTAACCCCGTTACGTCCCTGATCAACATCAATGCCAGCAACGGTGTCATCCACGTCATCGACACGGTGATGCTGCCGTTCAACCCCTTCACCGGAGAGTAGAACCCAGTTCATTTTCCGGTCTTCATACCGCCCCCCCCACGGGGCGGTTTTTTTTCAGGAGTTCACATGTACAACCAGGCCGTATTCGCCAAGCCACCAGGGACGTCGACCGACGCCACCATCACCATCCGTAACCTGCGCCTGCGCACATACATCGGCTTCAATCCCGAGGAAATGCAAAAGCAGCAGGATGTGGTGATCAATATCGAGCTGAGTTACACGCTTGCCGGGTCGGTGCTGCGCGACCAGGTCGAAGAGGCCCTGAATTACAAGGTGATCACCAAGAGAGTCATCGGACACGTCGAGGACGGCCGGTTTCTGCTGCTGGAAAAACTGGTGGCGGATGTGCTGGCCATCTGCAGCGACCACCCCCTGGTCAATTTTGCCCGGGTCTCGATCGACAAACCCAACGCTTTGCGCTTCGCCGACTCCGTGTCGCTGACGCTCGAGTACCGGGCCGCTAAAACCAACCATCCCCAACTACTGGAGGCCATAGCATGAGCATCAATCCCGTCTACCTCAACCGGCCTGCAAAGCAACCGCAGGATCAACTCAGCCCGGAAGCGCTGCTGGTGCGCAACACGCTGCTCGAGGCCGGTCTCGAAACGCCGATGATCGAAACCGGTCTCAGCGAACAGCAGAAATACGAGCGGATCAGGGAGTTGATGACCGGGGTCATTGAAACCCTCGGGCTGGACCTGGGCGATGACAGCCTGGCGGAAACACCGCACCGGATCGCCAAGATGTACGTGCGCGAGATTTTCGCCGGTCTTGACTACCGCCATTTTCCGAAACTGTCACTGATCGACAACAAGATGGGCGCCAACGAGATGGTCAAGATCCGCAACATTGATCTGACCAGCACCTGCGAGCACCACTTCGTCACCATCGACGGGGTCGCCAAGGTCGCGTATATCCCGAAGGACAGGATCATCGGTCTGTCCAAGATCAACCGTATCGTGCGTTTCTTTGCGCAAAGGCCGCAGGTGCAGGAACGCCTGACCCGGCAGATCCTGGTCGCATTGCAGGCGTTGCTGGGTACAGAGAACGTGGCCGTGAGCATCGACGCCACCCACTACTGCGTGAAGTCACGCGGCGTGATGGACTCCAACTCGCAGACCAGCACCACCGCGCTCGGCGGTTGTTTCAAGGAAAATATCCATACCCGGGCTGAGTTCCTGAACCCGTGAAGCCGGCGTCGCAGGCCAAACGGACCGGCACTGCAGCGCTGCAGCGCGACGTATAAGCGCCTAGCGCAGCCGTTCGCCGAGCCGGCGTAAACCCAGTTCCATGTCCTGGCCGAGTGCCTCGGCACCGGCTTTGCTGATGGCGTCGGCGGCAAAGACCGACGCCGGTCCACCCACGAAAACCGGTATCGAAACCGCGCTCGCGAGGCGGGCAAGGTCCTCACCCAGAACGCTTTTCGAGGGCTGGACGGCGCCCGACAGGACGATCGCGTCGGCGCGGGTCCTGCCCGCCACGCGCGCCAGTTCCGCCAGCGGCATATTGGCGCCCAGCGGCAGCAGGTGGTAACCCTTTTCGTTGGCCGCCAGCGCGAACAGCAGCAGCGCGATCTCGTGGTATTCACCGGGCATTCCGGCCAGCAGCAAACGCCGTCCGCCGTCATTGCGGGGACGGTGGTGAAAACGGGCGCCCAGCTTGTTGCGCAGGTAGAAGGTGAAAAAATGCTCTTCCGCGACACCTTCCTGCTCGGCCTCCCAGCGCAGGCCCAGTTCGATCAGCAGCGGCCTGAGCAACAACCGGCTGACGCGCTCGATGGGGTAAAGCGACAGGACTTCGCTATAAATCTCTTCCAGCCTGGCCTCGTCAAAGGCGGTGATGGCGCCCAGCATGTTTTGCAGGCAGGTCTGCCACTGGTTGCTGGCGCCGTCCTCCGCGACTTCGGCTGCCTGCCCGGGTTCCAGCATTTCCGGCCTGATCTGGCTGATGCGCATGCCCTGGTCGGTCAGGGCCGTGATGCGGTTGATCTGGTCGATGGTCTTGCGGGTGTAGAGGCGATGCCCGCTATCCTTGCGCACCGGGTGAATGAGCTCGTAGCGCCGCTCCCAGGCGCGCAGCGTAATCGAACCCACGCCGGTCAGCCGGGAGACCGTGCCTATGGTGTACAGTTTCTCCGCTGCTTCACTTTCTCTTTGCTTTGCCAACTGGGTTTTCCTTGTGCCGCTGGTTGTTGATTTCGTTGCGATTACCTGCAGGGATTTCTGCAATTGTGCAAATATAACAACTTTTTTGTTTGGTGCAGGATATACCTGTACAAATATATTACGGAAGCTCTGATTAATGCCATCCTGGCATTATCAGAGCGCGGCAGCCGAAAAATGTCATTTTCGACTGCCTTACAAATCAACGGCTTGGCGCCGCTGATTTGGCGCCACATCCATGTGTCGCGGGAACCTCAGAATTAATCAGAGGTTCCTTACGTCATTGGCATGTTCGAAGCGGCACTTGTTCCTGTTCAGACCCGGACATTTCATCGGATTCCAGCGTTCGCAGGCTGACCGGTGCGGTGCTTCGGCGCCAATGAATTTGGGGCTTCATAGTGCTATAGTCTGTGACGTTAATAGTGCTGGTGACGTTTTGACTGCAACGCCTGAAACATGTATTTTTTTGGTTCGCCGGAGTGAACACGCTTATGAACTTGATCTTTAAAATTGCCCTGCTGGGTACGTTGTTACTTGCCGCCAATGCACCCGCGGATGACCTCGGTAACAGCAAGCAGATTCTCTGCAGCATTCTGAATGTCAACGCCTGCCAGGCGGATGGCAACTGCACGGCGGTCGCGGCTGCAGACTTCAACATTCCGCAGTTCATCGAAATCGATACAAAGACCGGTACCCTTTCCACCACCGCCGCCAGCGGTGAAAACCGCGCAACCCCGGCCAGCCAGGTGAGTCGCGAGGATGGCCGCCTGCTGATTCACGGCAACCAGATGGGACGGGCCTTCAGCCTGCAGATACAGGAGTCTTCCGGCCAGGCGTCTTTTGCTTCGGTCGCCGATGGCACTGCCATGACCATATTTGCGGCCTGCACACCCAGGCTGGACTGAACTCCCGCTAATCTTAACCGGCATACGTCAACGAACTGAACAGGAATTCAAATCATGAACATCCGAACTTTATCCATTTGTGCCATCACCCTGTTGCTGGCCATGACCGCACAGGCGCAGACCAGCGGTCAGCAGTCGCTGGCAGCTACCCTGGAGGTATACGTTTTCCCGACCGCTGGCCAGGCAACTGGGCAGCAGTCAAAAGACGAGGCGGAGTGCTACCAGTGGGCGGTCAATACCAGCGGCAGTGACCCGTTCGCCGTGCAGAACCAGCAGGCCGCAAATGCGGCGCAGACCGAGGCGGCGCAGCAACAGGCCGGCCAGGTGGCCCAGGGTTCCGGGGCACGCGGCGCGGTTCGTGGTGCCGCTGGAGGTGCGCTCATCGGGGCCATCGCCGGTGACGCCGGTAAAGGCGCCGCTATCGGTGCGGGCGTGGGCCTGGTCGGCGGACGTGCGCGCGGCAACGCACAGCAGGCACAGGCAGAACAGCAGGTGCAGGCCCAGGGCGCACAGGCTCAGCAGGCCAGCCAGGCCCAGATAGACAATTTCCGCAAGGCATTCAGCGCCTGCCTGGAAGCCAAGAATTACATCGTCAAGTACTGAGCGTTCTTCCCTGCATTCGTGCCAGGCGGTGGTGTATCAATGGCGCCGTCGAGCGGTCATTGCCCTTGGTGTTCCAAAACAAATCCCGCTTGGTCGTTCTGTCCCAGGTGACCGGCGAGGTAGGGCATCACCTGTTGCAGGGTTGCGTGTAACCCCCACGGCGGGTTGAGCACGAACATGCCGCTGCCGCGCATACCGGTGGCTGCGGGTCCGTTTACATACAGGGCGACGTGCAACCAGTGCTGCGCCGGCAACATTTTCAATTGTGCGGGTAATTGCGCCGACTCGACCCGCGGCAACTGCGGATACCACAGCGCGTAAACACCGGTCGCAAACCGCCTGAGCCCGGCGGCCAAGGCAGACACGACACGCTGGTAATCCTGCTTGTCTTCATAGGGCGGATCGATGAGCACCAGGGCGCGTTTTGACGGCGGCGGCAATAGCGCTTTCAGGGCGTTGAAACCATCCGTGGCCTGGATCCGGACCCGTCGGTCCCGGGCGTTGAGATTTTCATGCAGCAGGAGGTTATCGGCGGGGTGCATTTCGAACAAATGCATGCGGTCCTGTTGCCGCAGCAACTTTTGCGCCAGCCATGCTGAACCCGGGTAAAGCTTCAACGCGCCGTCGGGATTGAGGCTTTTCACCATGTCCACGTAGTCCGCCAACGGTGGCGGCAGGTCGGTGCGTTGCCACAGACGCGTGATGCCGCCCGTGTATTCCGCGTTCTTCGTGGCGTAACCACGGTCCAGCGCGTAGCAACCCGCGCCGGCGTGGGTGTCGATAAACCAGAATGCCTTGTCTTTGCGGGCCAGGTGGCGCAGCAACTGCACCTCGACGCAATGCTTCAGCACGTCGGCGTGGTTGCCTGCATGGAAAGCGTGACGGTAGCTGAGCATGGTCCGGTCAGGTGAATTTAACAGTAGGGCATTTCGAATAGGATTCACACTCATGGGGCTGGCCCGGAATCTCGTGACCCGGTGGAAATCGAAGGAGCGTATATTGGTCTGCCAGTATGCCCAGATTCAGTTCCATCTGTGGATTGTCGCCGGATTAGGTTGCAGGTATCAATAGCGGTCCGTGGACCTTTCGCGATTTCTGGAAAGTGCGCTTGCAAAGCGGCAGGTACTGAGAGTATCGTTGCCGCCAATTTCGACGGCGACCAAGCTGGTTTCGATCGCTGGCTCGGCGTAACGCGAGGGGATTGCAATGACAGAAGAACTGCAAAGCCTGCTGGAGCGCATCCAGAGGGAAGGCATCGACAAGGCCGAACAGGAAGCCGAACGCATCCTCACCGAGGCGCGCCAGCAGGCCGCGGCCCTCGTGCGTGAATCCGAAACCCAGGCCACCGAACGGCTGCGCAAGGCGGAGCAGGATGCCGCCCGTTTCGCCGAACAGGGCCGCACCGCCCTGCGCCAGGCCGCCCGCGATATCCTGCTCAGCC
>JBFZEL010000479.1:0-3571 GCA_041306925.1 Lysobacterales bacterium | reverse complement strand
AGGCCATGTTCCAGGCCGCGTTCTTGTGCAGAGCGCCGGTCGTCATGGTAATCGCAGCAAACGCTGCAGCTTGGGCACTGCCCGCATTTCTGCAGGTCGATGACCAGGTATTTGTGCGTGCTGTCAGTCATCCCACAACCTCGGGTTGTGCTGCAGTTCGTCATAGGAGAAGACCGGACCGTCCTTGCACACGTAATAACGGCCGAGACGGCAGTGCCCGCACTGGCCGATACCACAGCTCATGTTGCGCTCCATCGACAGGTAGATATTTTCAGGACGGTAGCCGCGTTCCAGCAATTTGTCCGTGCCGTACTTCATCATGATGGGTGGCCCGCACATGACGGCGACGCCGTTGCTCGCGTGGCAGTCCAGGTATTCTTCGGTGAGGATGTCGGTGAGCATGCCGACATGGCCGTCCCAGCCCGGGCTGGCCTTGTCCACGGTCAGCATGACGTCGAGCGCGCCGCCCTGGTTCCAGCCGTGCATTTGGGCGTCCCTGAACACGATGCTGTCAAGGGAACGTGCACCGTAGCGCACGATGACCCGGGCGTAGGCATCGAGGTCGTCGATCAAGGCCAGCAGCAACGAGCGCAACGGACCGACACCGCAACCACCACCGACGATCAGGATTTCACGGCCATGGAAGTTTTCGATCGGATAGGCCCGTCCCATCGGTCCGCGCACACCCAGTTCATCACCCGCCTTCATGCCGTGCAGCCAATCGGTCACACGACCCGTGCGCATAATGGTGATTTCCATGAAGTCCGATATCTTTGGGGAAGATGAAGGCGTGAACGGAGCCTCGCCAATACCCGGCACGGCCAGTTCAACAAATTGGCCTGCCGCAAACGGTATCGGCTCAACCGGTCGAATGGTAAACGTCTTTATATCAGGCGTTTCGTCCTCAATTCGCTCGATGGTCGCTGGAATGGGCATGTAGAGCGTCGGATTCATCGACGGCCCTCCTCAATACATCTCGGATATCAATATTGGCTATGCAGGCCTCGGTGCAGCGCCCGCATCCGTCACAGGCATATCGATTCAGCACCTGTGGGAAAAAACTGAATTTTTTGTCAAAGCGATTGCGTAACCGCTGTGCGCGCAATGGCCGCGGGTTGCCGCCACCGGCAGTGGCGGCAAAGCCCGCATACAGGCAGGCATCCCAAAGCTTGCTGCGGGCCGGTTTGGCGTCGTCGTCGTAGCCGTCCGCCAGCAGGAAGCAGTGGCAGGTGCAGCAGATGAAGTTACAGGCACCGCACTCGACGCAGTCGGCCGCGATCTCCTTCCAGAAATCAGATTCGAAGGTGGTTTCGATCGCTGCGCGAAAATCGGTCCCCGGGTTCAAACCGTGCGCCTGGCTGAGTTCGACGAGTTCGCGGTAGCGCCTGGCCCTCTGTTGATCAAAGCCTGCGAGCAGTTCCTCGGATGCGGGCGCGAGGTATTGTTGTGCCGACTCGAGCAGTTGCTGGCCGCGTGCCGAGCCGTCTTCAATGACATACCCGCCCGGTGTCTCGGCAATATTGATATCGAAACCGCCCTTGGCAAACGGTTGTTCACCCACTGCCGGGCAGAAGCACACGTCGAGTTGGGCTGCGCAGTCGCACGATACCAGGATGGTTTTTGCGCGTGCTTCCCGGTAATAAGGGTCCGGACAGAGGCCGTGCAGGAAGACGTGATCAAAAATTGCCAAGGCCGACAGGTCGCAGTTTTTAACACCGAATACGATGCGCTCCGGCAGTGGTTGCCGGGCGGTCTGGTCGCTCCAGCGGCCAATGAACTCGCGGGCGGGGAAGAACAGGGTTTTCAGTGGTTCAAGCTGGCGGAAGTCACCGAGCGTGTGCAACCCGGGTTGCCAGGTGGTCGCTTTTGAAAATCGGTATTGGCCGTTGTCGGGGCCTTCGAGTGCGTAGACGTCCCGGCCATTTGCCCAAAATGCCAGGACCTCATCAAGATTGCTGGAAACACTGATCGTTCGTTTCACGCCCGTTGGTTCCGCACTGACTCCCCGGTCGATTATCTGCCCCGGACCCTGGTTTACAATTGATCTGGATCAACTGTAAATTCGCTTTTTGTACCAGCAAAAAATAAATATTCATGACCATTGCCATACGCAGGAGTATGATGAAAACTTGGGTATTATGGGTGCCTTGAAAACGGCTATTATCAGCCACGAACCAGGCTTAATTTTCAAGCCCGTTGCCGGTTTCCAGACCGCTCACCTCAAGACGCAGCAGCAGTAATTCATCGCCTTGCAACAGGTCCACCTGCCAACTGCCGCAGGCCGGGCACAACAGGCGGTTGACCTGCGCTGCGCCGCTGACACCGCAACCGCGGCATTCGACCACGACCGGCCCGGTGCTGATTTCGAGCACGGCATTTGCAGCGACGGTTTGCAGCCTGGCTATCTCAAAAGCCCGGCTTAAAAGGTCCGGTTCGACACCCGCCAAGGGGCCTATTGAAAGCACGATACTGTCTACCCGTGCGGCACCCCGCTCTGAGGCTATACGCTCGACCTGGTCCAGCAAAGCCTGGCAAATGGACATTTCATGCATGCTTTTCTGCCTCGGCCGGGATGCCTGCGCCGGTCGCGCTTAAACCCTTTCGATCACGAGCGCGATGCCCTGGCCAACGCCGATGCACATGCTGCACAGGGCGTAGCGGCCCTTGCTGCGTTGCAACTGATAGATCGCCGTTGTGACCAGCCTCGCGCCGCTCATGCCGAGGGGGTGGCCGAGCGCGATGGCGCCACCGTTGGGGTTGACGTGTGCGGCGTCATCCGGCAGACCCAGCAGACGCAGGCAGGCCAGTGACTGGGCAGCGAAGGCCTCGTTCAGTTCGATCACATCCATCTGGGCGAGGTCCAGCCCGGCCAGTCCGAGTGCTTTCCTGCTCGCATCAACGGGTCCGATACCCATCAGACGGGGTGCAACGCCGGCGGTGGCCATGGCCACCACGCGGGCCTTCGGTTCAAGGCCATGACGCCGGGCGGCATCAGCCGAGGCCAGTAAAAGGGCGCAGGCGCCATCGTTGATGCCACTGGCATTGCCGGCGGTCACCGTGCCGGCCTCGCGAAACGGTGTGGGCAGTTTCGCCATGGCCTCCAGCGAACCGCCCGCGCGGGGGTGCTCGTCGCGGTCAAATACGAGGTCCTGCTGTTTTTTCCGCGGCAGGCTGACCGGGATGATTTCATCTGCAAACAGACCCTGGTTTTGCGCGGCTTCGGCGCGTAATTGGCTGCGCAGCGCGAAAGCATCCTGGTCCGCGCGGCTGACGTTGAACTCCGCCGCCACGTTTTCGGCCGTTTCGGGCATGGAATCGACACCGTACTGGGCCTTGAACAACGGGTTGACAAAACGCCAGCCCATGGTCGTGTCGTATAACTGTGCGTCACGGCTGAATGCCGTATCGGCTTTGGGCGTCACGAAGGGCGCCCGGCTCATCGATTCAACGCCACCGGCAATGACCAGTTGCGCCTCGCCACAACGGATCGCCCTGGCGGCGCTGCCGACCGCGTCCATACCCGAGCCGCACAGACGGTTGAGCGTCACCGCCGGCACGCTTGCGGGCAGAC
>JBFZEL010000478.1:0-16941 GCA_041306925.1 Lysobacterales bacterium | reverse complement strand
GCGATCAACTGTTCGATCAAGGCGTCATCAAAGCCCCGCGTATCACCCGCAAGCCACTGCGCCGGGTCCTGCTGGAACAATCCGATCAGCAAGCCTCCAGCGAGCAATTTCCCGGCCGAATCACGGGCCGCTGCCGCATCTGCGGCATTGGCCAGTCTTTTCGCTTCGCTGTTGAGTTCCGCGAGCGCATCGGGTGTGTTCAAATCGTCCAGCAATGCGGCCATGAACTTTTCGGCAACGTCCGGTGCAGCTGTGAGCGGGCCGAATTTTTCCCTGGCGTCGCGCAGCACGCCGTAAATACGGTCGACGGTACGCTGCGCCCGCGCCAATGCTTCCCCGGACCAGTCGAGCGGTTGGCGGTAATGGGCACTGAGCAACACGTAGCGCACGACCTCTCCGGCGTTTTGCTGGAGCAATTCGTGGATCAACAGGGTGTTGCCCAGCGATTTCGACATCTTGCTCTTCTCGATGGTGACAAAGCCGTTGTGCATCCAGTAGCGCGCAAAGGGCTTTCCCCCGTGCGCGCAGACGCTCTGCGCAATCTCGTTCTCGTGGTGTGGAAAAACCAGGTCCTGGCCACCGCCGTGGATATCGATGGTTTCGCCGAGGTGATACTCGGACATCGCCGAACATTCCAGGTGCCAGCCGGGCCGTCCCCAGCCCCATGGGCTGTCCCAGCCGGGCTGCGGATCCACCGACGGTTTCCAAAGTACAAAATCACCCGGGTGACGCTTGAAATCGGCGACTTCGATCCTGGCCCCGGCGAGCATGTCGGCAAGGTCCCGGCCCGACAAGGCCCCGTATTCGGGAAACGACTCAACCGAGAACATGACATGTCCCTCGGCTACGTAGGCATGACCGCTTTCGACCAGTCGCTGTGCCATGCGGATCATCTGCGGCATGTGTGCAGTGGCGCGTGGCTCAATGGTCGGTGTACCGACGCCCAGCGCAGCCATGTCCTGGTGATAGATTTCCGTATAATGCCGGGATATGACGCCGATCGGCACGTTCTGCTCGGCCGCTGCCGCGTTGATTTTGTCGTCGACATCGGTGATATTGCGCGCATAGACGACCAGCGGGTAGCGGGTCGACAATACCCTGTACAGGAGGTCGAATATCACTGCCGGCCGCGCGTTGCCGATGTGCGCATAGCTATAGACGGTCGGGCCGCAGACATACAGCGTTACCCGCCCAGGGTCCTGTGGTACAAAGACCTGTTTTTCACGTTGGAGCGTGTTGTACAGCAGCAGCGGTTCAGTTTGGGCCATGGTTGTGATCTGGGTTCTGTTTGGATGGAAATTAATATCTAATTCTAACAAGATTATCGCTTAAAGAGGCAAGCACAATGACAGCACGCAAAATTATTTCGGAAGGCTATCGGGCCCACGTGGCTACATTGCAGCAGCACTGGGAAAAGGCGCTCCAGGCCGAGGGTTTTGACGCCGCCCTGATCCACGCCGGCAGCATGCTGGCCAGTTTCCTAGATGATTATGAATACCCGTTCCGTTGCAACCCCCATCTGTTGTGGTGGGCGCCATTGACCCACCACCACGACAGCGCCCTGTTGATCCGGCCCGGCCGGCGGCCGAAATTATTCTATTACCAGCCGGATGACTACTGGTATACGCCGCCGGCTGACCCCGAATCCTGGTGGGCCGATGAATTTGAAGTCGTGCAGGTGCGTGAAGCCGACGCCTGGAAGCAGGCGGGAGTCAATGCGCGCACCGCCTGCATCGGCGATGCGCCGGCGCTTGCAGGATTGGTTGACAGGGCCCAGCTGAACCCTGCGCGCCTGCTCAACAGGATCCACCTGGAAAGGACGCGCAAGACGCCCTATGAAATCGCCTGCATGGCGGAATCAGCCCGTTTGGGGGCCATCGCGCATACGGCTGCCGAACAGGCCTTCAGACAGGGGCTGAGCGAATACGACATCCACCAGCGCTATTGCATGTCGATCAAGATGGTCGACGCGGAACTGCCCTATGGCAATATCGTTGCGCTCAACGAGCACAGCGCCGTCCTGCATTACCACGGGCACGAGCAACAGGTGCCGGGGACGATGCGATCATTCCTGATCGATGCCGGTGCAAGCACGCATGCCTACGCCTGTGACATTACGCGTACCTATGCAGCGCAAGCGGGTGAATTCGCGGATTTGATCGCGGCGATGGACGGCATACAACAGAAGTTGTGCGCGGCGGTCGTGGCGGGCCTCGACTACCGC
Organism: Lysobacterales bacterium; assembly: GCA_041306925.1. Taxonomy (GTDB): domain Bacteria; phylum Pseudomonadota; class Gammaproteobacteria; order Xanthomonadales; family SZUA-36; genus SZUA-36. The sequence continues at coordinate 14,717 of JBFZEL010000478.1, read as the reverse complement.
GAGCTGCATTTACGTGCGCACCTCTATATCGCCGGGATACTGAAGGACTTCGATCTGATCAGGCCTTGCGCCGAAGACGCGGTGGCCTCGGGCCTCAGCGCCGTTTTCTTTCCGCACGGCCTGGGACACTACCTTGGCTTGCAAACGCATGATGTCGCAGGCCTGATCGCCGATGTGGAGGGCACGCCGATCCCGCGTCCCGAGGGTCACCCCTATCTGCGTCTGACCCGCACCCTCGAAGCCGGCAACGTGCTGACCATCGAGCCGGGTTTGTATTTCATTGAGCCACTGCTGCGCAAGTGGCGGGAAAATGCTGACGCCGGCGCGATCAACTGGCACAAGGTCGGGCAGCTTGCGCCATACGGGGGTATCCGTATCGAAGACAATATGCTGGTCACTGGCGGGGCACCGCGCAATTTGACCCGCGAGGCTTTTGCCGGGTTGTAAGCCTCGCAAAACACAATCTTAGGAAGCTCTGATTAATGCCGTCCTGGCATTATCAGAGCGCGGCAGCCGAAAAGTGTGATTTTCAACTGCCTTACAAATCAACGGCTTGACGCCGCTGATTTGGCGACACATCCATGTGTCGCGGAAACCTCTGAATTAATCAGAGGTTCCCTTAATCCTCGACCAAGCCGAGGCCTCTCAACTGGCTCACCGGCAGCTGGCTGACCGGACCGTGATTCCAGATGGTCGCCTGGATGTCGATCAATTTCTGTTTTTCCGGGCTGGCCAGCCACTTGACAGCCTCCTCGACTTTGGCGGTGGCGATCGCCCTGCTGACCAGTTCATCCAGTTGGGTGGCATAGGGCTCGCCAATGATCTTGCGCATGACCTTGTTGACGGCGGTAAGGTCGTCCGGAAACAGGTGTTTTCCGGATTGCATCCGGTAGAGATCCGACAGTGTTTGCAAGGAAGACAATGAACAATAGGCGTCATCCAGCAAGCCAAAAATACCGAGGCTGTCCGGGATCACGTCATCGTCTTCAATCCAGTAGGATTCGACCATTTGCAGGATACTGGTGATTTCGGTTTCGAGTCCGACATTCCTGGCGGAAGTCCAGGCCACGGTCAGCAAATAGGGGACCTGGTCCAGGTAGTTGTAAATAAAGCTTGAACCGTGGGCCAGTTCCAGCGCATTAGGTTGTGCGCCGTGTTGCCGGGCGACCTTCTGCAGAAGCGCTTGCAGATCTGACGCAGAGCGTGGGTCGGCGAACTGCGTGGAGATGATATTCCGGATTTGAGCGGTATCCATGCGTAATCAAATCAATGGGCTATGTTGGTTTTCCGTGTGTGGATGTATTTTTATGCCGGTTAGTTTAGCAATATGTGGTGCCTGAAGTCAGTCCCGTATGATTTCAAAACGAATTCAGTGCGTGTAATTCTGGCGTTTGTCCGTTAAGGTTGCCGTTTTCCGAAAGGTTTGAGATTTTTCAGTGCTGCTGCTTGCCATCATTTTTTCGTTTATCGGTCCGTTGCTATACCAGTGGGTAGCCAGGGGTGGTTTCGCGGCCAAGGCATTTGATTCCCTGATCATCGCCGTGCTGATACTGCTGATGGCCTTTTTTCTGATCCCTGAATCCTGGGCGGAACTTGGCTACACGGCCGTTGCCCTGATCCTGGCCGGCTACCTCGTACCGGGTCTGCTGGAAAAGATGATCAAGAAAGCCGCGCATACGCTGCACCTGGTGAGCCTGTTGCTGGCCCTGGTGGGTCTGGCCCTGCACGCAATGATGGACGGTGCGGCATTGAACAGCGGCGGCGCGGCCAGCGCCAGTAATCTCTCGCTGGCTGTCGTAATCCACAGGCTGGGGACCGGCATGATGATCTGGATGATGGTACAGCCGATGTTTGGCAGAAAAGTGGCATTCACGGTACTGGTCTTTGAATCACTGGCAACCGTGGCTGGATACCTGCTCTCGGCAATGCTGGTGGATCTGCAAGGGCAGTACGTCACCTCGGTCATCCAGGCCCTGATCATCGGTATGCTGGGGCACAGCCTGATATACCGAAGCCACGGCGCAAGTCACCATCACTGACCGGCAGGGGTTTGCCGATCAGAACGCGTATTTCGCCGCGAACAGGAAGCGTGCCATGTCGCCGTCATCACCGCTTTCAATTTCACGCTCGGCATACAGGAACTCGAGACCGAAATCGAGCTTGGGTTGCGGGCTGTAAATGACGTTGGCGTGGTAACTGGTGACGTTCCTGGTCGCATCCATACCAGTCAGGCTGGTATCGTTGTCGATGCTCAGGTAGCCAACCGTGAAGTTGCTGCGCCACTGTTCATTCCACAGGTGACGGTAAGAGCCGAAAACACCAATCTGCTCAATGCTCTGCAAATCACCATCCGCATCGATAACAGCGCCATTGGACGTGTTCAGACCGAGGTAGCGTCCTATGCCGTCACCCCAGGTGGCCATCCAGCGAAAATCATCCTTGTTGGCAAAGTCAAATTTACCGGAAAGACTGAGTGAGAAGCTGGTGGTGGAGTCGTCGATCTGCACATTGCCCGATGGACCCTCGTACCTCAGTTGACGGACCATGCCGGCTGCCGCGAACGAGCCCCAGTCGCCTTTCAGGTTATAGCGCAAGACCGTGTCGGGCACCTTGTTGTCGTCCGTGACGATACGGGTGCCGCCACCGTAGGGTGTGAGCGTCGTTTCAGGGTTCTCAAAGGCAAGCTGCCAGTTGCCGCTGGTGTAGCGGATCTGGGCCTGGCGACCGAACACGGTCGATTCAGCCGGACCGACGAAGTCGAGGTTCTCGGGCAATGCGGCGACATTGAAGAAAGTCATCCAGGTCTGACCGAACAGCCACTTGTTATAGGTCAGGTAGGCGTGGCGGACATTCGGTGAGTATGAATTGGAAATACGTTCGTCACCCTGGATGGACGAGTAGAAGTCCATCTCGATGTAGGTCCCGAGCATGGCGCCGTTATCCAGTGCATGGTCGCTGCGGAAGCTGAGACGCGACTCCTTGGCATGGAAATCCAGGTAACTCTCGCCGTTGGCGCTATCTGGCCCGACCGGGATCGTGGCGGGTATATAGAAATCCCTGCCTACGTTGTTACCGGCCACGGAGCCACTGCTGTAGTCGCTGTACAAGCCAAGCAGCTTGATGAAGCCGCCAAATTGATAGCTGTGCTTGTGGACCTTTTCCGCAACACCCGTTGTGTGCTCGCCCAGCATGGCGGTGACCCTGGCCGCGGCTGCCTCTTCTGCCTTGGCCTCTACGGCTGCCGTATCCACGCTTGCTGCGGGGGCTTTCTGGTTCTGCAATAACTGGTGAACCAACGCCTCGAGTTCGGCGACGCGTGCCTCGAGTGCCTCGACGCTGTCCCCGTCAGCAAATGCACTGCCGGACCCGCTAACGCCTATTACGGCTGCAATAGACAGGCTCAGTAAGGTTTTTCTTAAACTTTTTTGGGCCATGATAGTCTCTCCTCCAGTCTTATGGGTGTGTGCGTTCGCAATGATGCGTAACTTCGGTGACAGGGTGTATTAGTCTTTGGTCTAATGAAGCGCAATAGCTGCGGGGTTAAAATTGGCGGGAAGTTGCAGTCACGAGTGATTTAGACAAAGGTCTAATGGGTGTTATCCCCATTTGAATGCGAGAATCAAAGACTGGTCTGGGGCATGGTGCATCGTATGGATACAGTTTCTATGACAGTCGCCGGTGTCATTCCGATGTGCCGTCAGGACGGGCCGATTGGATCCGCATCGAGCCATCGTGTTGACGTACGTGAAGGCTTCCGCACAGAATGAAACGCTGATGCCAAACCGACTGATCGCATTGCATGCTGAAAAGGTGATAGTAGCCGACGATCACCCGTTGTTTCGCACAGCGATCAAGGAAGCCTTGCAGACAAGCCAGGGCAAAACGACTTTCCTGGAGGCCAATTCGTTCGAAACCCTGCAGGTACTGGTCGATGAAAACCAGGACGTAGACCTGGTGCTGCTCGACCTGCACATGCCGGGCGTCAGCGGGTTCGCCGGATTGGTCTACCTGTGCAAACGCTACCCCAGCGTGCCGGTGGTGATTATTTCAGCCAACGAGGACCCGCTTGTAATCCAGCGCGCCCTCGATCATGGCGCGGCCGGTTTTATCCCGAAATCGTCCAATCTCAAGACAATTACCAGCGCCATCAACGACATACTGATGGGGGAGATCTGGGCGCCGGTTTCGGTGCAACCCAACCTGCCGGGCAAAAATGTTTCAGAACTGGCGCTGGCTGAGCGCATGGCGCAACTGACACCGCAGCAGTTCAAGGTCCTGATGATGGTGGCACAGGGTATGTTGAACAAGCAGATCGCTTACGACATGGGTATCTCGGAGGCCACGGTCAAGGCCCACGTAACGGCAATCATGAACAAGCTTGGCGTCAGCAACAGGACTCAGGCGGTCCTGGCGGCAAGCAGGCTGGATGTGTTGGCGCCCGAAATCGCGGCGGTTGACAAGCCGGCGCCGTAAGGGCGTCAGGTCTTGGTTTTCATCATGTTGGTCATCAGGGCGCGCAACGCAGCCGGCCTGATGGGTTTGCGCAACAGGCCATATCCCTTTGCCTTGACGGCTTCCTCCAGTTCGCTGGAGCGGTCGGCGGTGATGACGATCGCCGGCAACTGGACCCCGAGGATATTGTCGAGGTGTTCCATCACCTGCAGGCCGTTGCTCTGGTCATTCAGTTGATAATCCACCAGCACGAAATCGGGCGCGCCGTGCATGAGAACCTGCTGCGCGGCTTGCGCCTGCGTTTCGGCCAGCATCACGGCGGGGCAACCCCAGCGGTCGAGCAGCAGGTTCATGGCTTCGAGTATGTCGGGTTCGTTGTCCACGCACAGCACGACCAGTTCCTTGAGACCCGTCGGCTCGGGCTGGACGGTAACCTGGGTCACCACGGGCCGCGGGTCGGTTTCCCGCGCCAGTGGCACCGTTACCGAGAAACAACTGCCGCGACCCGGTTTCGAACTGACATCGATCTTGTGGTTCAGCATCCGCGCGATACGGTCGCAGATCGCCAGACCCAGCCCCAGGCCCTTTTCATCCAGGCGGCGGGCATAGTCGAGGCGGTGAAATTCCTGGAAAATGGCCTTGACCTCTGTTTCAGCGATACCCACACCGGTGTCCCAGATACTGATCCGAAGGCTGTCCCCGCGCAGCCTGCAACCCAGCAGAACACCGCCTTTTTCCGTGTAGTGGATGGCGTTGGCAAGAAAGTTCTGCAGAATACGATAGAGCAGGTTCGGGTCGCTGTGAATGACACAGTCGCGCGGGTGTACCCGCAAGACGAGATTGTGGGTTTCAGCCAGCGCCTTGAAGCGTCTGCGTAATTGTTCGAACAGTTCCGGCAGGCTGATGGATTCCGGTTCCGGATCATACATGCCCGAATCCAGCTTGGAGATGTCGAGCAACGCGCTCAGCAACTGTTCAGAAGCCTTCAGGCTGCGGTCAATACGTTTGACCAGTTGTGATTGCTCGTCATCCGAGCCTTCCTGTTGCTGGCGCAATATGGAAACAAACAGGCTGGCCGCATTCATCGGTTGCAGCAGGTCATGGCTGGCGGCGGCCAGGAAACGGGTCTTGCTGAGGTTGGCCTCTTCGGCGACCAGTCGAGCCTGCTCCAGTTGCGCGTTGGCATCCCTGAGTTCGGAAGTGCGTTGCTGGACACGTTGCTCCAGCGTCTCATTGACCAGTTGTAATTCGCGCTCGATGTCCTTGAAGTGCGTAATATCGGTGAAGGTTGTGACGTAACCGCCGCCGGGCAGGGGGTTGCCCTGGATTTCAAGCACCTTGTTGCCCAGCCAGCGGCGCTCGTAGCGATAGGTTTCGCCGCTGCGTAAACGCGTAATGCGTTTTTGTATCTCGCTTTTATGGTCCTCGAGCAGGCCCCGTTTTGCATTTAACTGAATGAGCTCTGCGATGGGTTTGCCGATGTGCAGGGTCCCTTCCGGGTAGTTCATCAATTCCACGTAGCGCCGGTTCCAGCCCACCAGGCGCATGCCATTGTCAACCACGCTGACACCCTGTGACATGTTATCCAGGGTGGATTCCAGTAGCTCCCGGTTGAACTGCACGGCCTGCGAGGTTCGGTCCAGCAGTTCCATGACCTCTTCCGGACCCAGTCCCTGGTGGTGCAGGGCGGCCCTTAGCACTGTCCGGGCGGAGGCGGAACCGATCGCGCCGGCCAGCAGACGCTCGCCGAACTGGATGGTCTCGGGTGTTGCCAGCGCGCCGGGCAACAGTTTTGACAGGCCGAGATGGGTCGTCAGTGCGTTGCGGGTCTTGCTCATGCCGAGGAAACGGCCGATGGTGTTCTCAAGTTCCTCAAGCGTGATCAGACCGCTGGCGGTTTTCGGCCGGGTGTCGCTTACCGGGGAGGATTCCCTGTCCGGTTTCAACAGGGATACCAGAATGACCGCCGATGTATTCAGCAACAGCGAAAGCATCGTCCCGTCATTGAAACTCATGTCAGGAAAGATGAAGAACAGGGTGCCGAACCGGTCGATGTTGGTCACCGACGGCAGCAGCAACCACAGGACCCAGCAGGTTACGCCCAAAGACAGGCCCCAGATGGCGCCGGTGCGACTGGCGCCGCGCCAGTAGATGCCAATCAGCATGGCCGGCGCGAATTGCGCAGCGGCCGAGAAGGACAACAGGCCGATGCTGGCCAGCGGCACACCGGCTTCGATCGCCTCGTAATAGGCGACGGCCGCCAGCGCGAGCAGCAGGATGGATATCCTGCGCACGCGTAACAGCGTTTGCGACAGGTCCCGCTGGCCACGCTTCATGGTCAAGCCGCTGCGCAGCAAAAGTGGCATGACGATGTCGTTGCTGACCATGATCGCCAGTGCAACCGTCGAAACGATGACCATGCCGGTGGCGGCGGAAAACCCGCCGAGAAAGGCCAGCAGGGCCAACGCAGGCCGGTCAAAGGCCAGTGGCAGTGATAACACGTAGGTGTCGGGGTTGACGTCCTGGCCGGCAAACTGGGTCAGGCCGGCCAGCGCAATGGGCACGACCAGCGCGGCAAATACGCACAGGTAGGCGGGGAATATCCAACGTGCGGCGCGCAGGTCGGTGGTGTCGCAGAACTCGACGATGGCCACGTGGAACTGGCGTGGCAGGCACAATATCGCCGCCATACTGAGCAGCAACTGGATGCCAAAACCTTCCGGCAGTCGCCACGGGGTGAACAACTGCTGGTAGTCGGCGTTTTCGCGTATGGTTTCGGCAACGCTGCCAAGACCGTGGAATACACCGAATATCGCAAACATACCGATGGCCATGAAAGCCAGCAACTTGACCAGGGACTCGAATGCAATGGCCCACATCAGTCCGCGGTGATGTTCGCTGGAATCCATGTTGCGGGTGCCGAACATCATCGAGAACACGGCCAGCGTCAGCGCCAGGTAAAGGGGTAGCTGACCGGGCACGACAAAACTGTTGTCGGCGGACTTGCTGATGACCTCGATACTGGTGGTGATGCCCTTGAGTTGCAGGGCGATATACGGCAGCGAGCCAATCACGGCGGCGCAGGTGACCAGCACGGCAACGGTGTGGCTACGGCCGTATCGCCAGGCGATAAAGTCGGCGATGGAGGTGATGCGCTGGTCCCTGCTGGTGATGGCGACGCGGCGGATGATGTCGAAGCCGAGCAGCATCATCAGCACCGGTCCGAGGTAGATGGGCAGAAAGCCCCAGCCACTGGATGCGGCACTGCCAACGGCCCCGTAAAAGGTCCAGGAGGTGCAATAGACCGCCATCGACAGCGAGTAGATAATCGCCCTGAATTTACGCCGGTCGAGCCCCATACGCCGCTTGTCGCCGTACCAGGCAATCGCAAATAACAGACCCATATAGGCCAGTACGATCAGGCTGAGCTTCCAGGGGTTAAGCATTCGTCACGTGGTTTTTCAGTATTTTTCGACGGACCATTTGAAATTTGAACGCACTCTACGACTAAAGTAGGGGCGTTATGCTTGTGTTCTCAACGTAACATAGCGATCGGGAATTTACCATCTACAGAGAGGCTACCCGCATGAGTGAACCAACACAAAGACAAGCTTATTGGTCGGCAAACCTGAAGTTAGTGGCGTTGTGCCTCACTATCTGGTTCGTCGTGTCGTACCTGTTTGGAATTATCCTGGTCGAGGAGCTGAACGCCATCAAGATCGGTGGCTACGGGCTGGGATTCTGGTTTGCCCAACAGGGTTCAATGTATATTTTCGTGATCCTGATTTTTTTCTATGCGTCCCGCATGAGAAAACTCGATCAGAAATTTAACGTGCACGAAGACTGACGGAGAAAAATCAATGGATCTCAAAACACTCACTTTTTTGGTCGTCGGTGCCACGTTCCTGTTGTATATCGGCATTGCCATCTGGGCCCGCGCCGGAACCACCAAGGAATTCTATGTTGCGGGTATGGGTGTGCACCCGGTGGCCAATGGCATGGCCACCGCCGCCGACTGGATGTCGGCGGCATCGTTCATTTCCATGGCCGGCCTGATCGCCTTCATGGGTTATGACGGTTCGGTTTACCTGATGGGCTGGACCGGCGGTTACGTTCTGCTGGCGCTGCTATTAGCGCCCTACCTGCGTAAATTCGGCAAGTTCACCGTGTCGGAATTCATCGGCGAGCGCTACTATTCCAATGCTGCGCGCATGGTCGCGGTCGTGTGCCTGATCGTGGCCTCGGTGACCTACGTAATCGGCCAGATGAAAGGCATCGGTGTCGCTTTCTCACGCTTCCTGGAAGTTGACTTCACCACCGGTGTTTTCATCGGTATGGCGATCGTCTTCATTTACGCCGTGATGGGTGGCATGAAAGGCATTACCTACACCCAGATCGCGCAATACTGCGTGCTGATTTTTGCCTACACGGTACCGGCCATATTCATTTCCCTGAACCTGACGGGCAACCCGATTCCGCAGCTGGGACTGGGCAGCACGATGACGGACGGCTCCAACCTGGCGCTACTGGACAAACTGGACATGATCGTGAGGGACCTCGGCTTTGCCGCCTACACGGCGCAGAAGAGTTCGACGCTGAACCTGTTCCTGTTGACCATGTCGCTGATGATCGGAACCGCCGGTCTGCCGCACGTCATCATGCGCTTCTTCACCGTACCCAGGGTAGCGGACGCACGATCTTCTGCCGGTTGGGCGCTGGTGTTCATCGCCATCCTCTACACCACCGCACCTGCAGTCGGCGCGATGGCCCGTCTGAACCTGATGGAGACGGTCCAGACCGGCGCAGTCGGAGCCCCCGATGGCAACCTGGTCTATGCAGACCGCCCCATCTGGTTCAAGAACTGGGAAACCACCGGCTTGCTGAAGTTTGAAGACAAGAATGGCGATGGCCGGATCCAGTACTACGATGACAAGAGTGAGGCTTTTGCGGCAAAGGCCGCGAGTTTCGGCTGGCAGGGCAACGAGATGGTCACGGTCGACAATGACATCATGGTACTGGCCAATCCGGAAATTGCCGGGTTGCCCAACTGGGTCATCGCCCTGGTCGCCGCCGGTGGTCTGGCCGCCGCGTTGTCAACCGCCGCCGGCTTGTTACTGGCAATTTCGACGGCCATTTCGCATGACGTGCTCAAAGGCATGATTAATCCGAACATTTCAGAGCATAAAGAGCTGTTGGCCAGCCGTATTGCGATGGCAGGCGCCATCGTTGTGGCTGGCTACCTCGGCATGAACCCGCCCGGGTTTGCGGCGCAGGTGGTGGCCCTGGCTTTCGGCCTGGCCGCTGCCACGATATTCCCTGCACTGATGATGGGTATCTTCAACAAGAACATGGACAACATCGGCGCCATCGTCGGTATGCTCGTGGGCCTGGTGTCCACGCTGGTCTACATCTTCTGGTTCAAGGGCTGGTTCTTTTTCCCCGGAACCGAGATGGCGGCCAACACCCCGGAAAACTGGTTCATGGGTATTTCACCTGAATCGTTTGGTGCCATCGGCGCGTTGCTCAACTTCATCGCTGCCTATGTCGTGTCCAAGATCACGCCGCCGCCGCCGGAGCACATCCAGCACCTGGTGGAGGATATCCGCGTGCCGATGGGTGCAGCCAAAGCTTCTGCACATCATTGAGATAGTCTGTTTGCATACCATTCAGGGCCAGCGTTTTGCTGGCCCTTTTTTTAAGGAACCTCTGATTAATTCCGAGGTTCCCGCGACACATGCCCGCGACATATACGTGTCGCCAAATCTGTGGCGCCAAGCTAAAGAGTTGTAAGGCAGTCGAAAATGACATTTTTCGGCTGCCGCGCTCTGATAATGCCAGGATGGCATTAATCAGAGCTTCCTTAAATCCAGATAGGTCTTAGAATGCAGCCATGAGCACCGAATTCACCGATGTAAGTTTTGCGGCCGAGTTTCTGCACACGGTCCAGCCCTTCAATGCCTTGGCCAGTGACGACCTGCACTGGCTGGCACGTAAACTTGACGTGCTCTACTACCCGCAGGGGAAGTTCATTTTTTCATCCCGGCCGGCGCCAGGTCTTGCCATCATCCGCAAGGGCGCGGCCAGGCTGCTGGATGACAAACACAGGTTCCTCGACAAGCGCTCCGAAGGCGAGCTGTTTGGTCACCCGATCTATTTTCACGGTGAATTGAAGGACTACTTCGCCGAGGCCGAAGAGGATTGCCTGTTGTGGCAACTGAACGCCAGTGATTTCGAAGAACTCTGCCATAAACACCCCCTGGTCAGGGAGTATTTCGGCAGTCACCTCAAATCCCGTTTGAGTGCCGCCATCCAGGCGCAAAACACGGTCACCCAGGTCCGCGACCTGCTGAGCCGTGAGCCGGTGCTGGTCACCAGCGATACGAGCATCCGCGCGGCGGCCCAGGCGATGAGCAGGGAAAATGTATCCAGTATCCTGGTGGTAAAGGACGGGGAGCTGTGCGGCATCGTAACCGACAAGGATTTGCGTCAGCGGGTGCTGGTGGAAGGTTTGGACTCCGGCCTGCCCATCGGGCAGGTGATGACCACGCACCCCATGAGCATACCGGCCGATGCGGATGTGGATTCGGCCCTGCTGACGATGATGCGCAAGAATTACCACCACCTGCCGATCGTGGATGGCGGCAGGCCTTTGGGCCTGGTTACCGCCGGCGATATCCTGCGGGCCCAATCCGAACACCCGTTGCGGCTGGTGCGTGACATCCACAAGAGGAACAGCATCGAGGAGTTGCTGGTGCTGAGCCGGCGTCTGCCGTCCCTGTTCGAACGCATGGTAAACCTGGGCCGCGGCGTCGGCCAGATCGGCCGCATGGTCACCCATATCACCGACGCGTTCACGGTGCGGCTGATCCAACTCGCCGAAAAGCAACTGGGACCGCCGCCCATGGCTTACGCATGGGTCGTATTCGGATCGCAGGCGCGTGAGGAGCAAACGGCCAAGACCGACCAGGATAACGGCATGGTTCTCGAGCGTGACGCCAGTGAAGAGGAAGACCGGTACTTTTCCAGGTTCGCCGGGATGGTGTGCGATGGCCTGGACCAGCTTGGCTATGTTTACTGCCCGGGTGAAGTCATGGCCCTCAACGTCAAGTGGCGGGTCTCACTGCCCAGATGGAAGCGTTATTTTGCCAGTTGGGTGGAAGAGCCGGATCCGAAGTCCGTGATGCACAGCAATATATTTTTCGATATCCGCTGTGTGCACGGTCAAAGTGAACTGGTTGACGAACTCCATGAGCACGTCATTGCACTTACCCGCAACAATCGTATTTTTCTGCGGTTCATGGCCAGCAATGCCCTGGGCCACAGGCCTCCGCTGGGTTTTTTCCGCCGCTTTGTGCAGGAACACGACGGCACACAAAGCGAGGGTCTGAACCTCAAGCATCGCGGTATCGTGCCAATTACCGACCTGGTCAGGATACGCGCGCTCGAGGGCGGTATAAAAGTCGCCAACACGTTTCGCCGGATCGAACAGGCGACCGCAGCGGGCGTGATGAATGAAAACGACGCCAGCAGTTTGCGCGATGCCCTGATCCTGATCAACCGCATACGCATTTCTCACCAATCGACCCAGATGATGGCGGGTGAAAAGCCCGGCAACCTGGTGCCGCCGGAGCAGCTTTCGCCCCTGATGAGACGCAACCTCAAGGCTGCCTTCATGCTGGTGCAGGAAGCTCAGAATGCACTGGAATTAAGGTACCAGGTTCACTGATGTTCCGGCGCTGGCGCCTTGACAGACGCTGCCGGAACCTTGCCCGGGATTGCAAGCAGGCCAGTCTGAAGACCTACATCGAAGCCTGTGCCGGGCTCGATGCGGGGACGCTGGAAACGACACCCCTGATCGTGGCCGATCTCGAACTGACCGGTCTCGATGCCAGGCAAAACCAGATCATCGCCATCGGCTGGACGCTGGTCGATCATGGGCGCATCCACCTTGGCTCCAACCGCCATATCATGGTCAGCGCGCAACAGTCCGTTGGCGAGAGCGCCGCAGTCCACGAACTGACGGATACCGAAGTTGCCAGGGGCGTGCCGCTGGAAAAAGGCTTGCAGGCGTTGTTCGAAGCGGCCACGGACCGAATCTGGTTGTTTCACCACGCAGGGCTCGACGTGGCCTTTTTAAAGAAGGCTTGCCGTGACTGGGCCGGGGTGACACCACCCTTTGCGGTCCTCGATACCATGCACATGGAACTGGTGATGAGAAAACGCCGCGACCAGCCTGTCAAGCAGGGAGACTTGAGGCTGAACAAGCTGCGCAGTCTTTACAACCTGCCGCGCTACACGGCGCACAATGCCCTGATCGATGCCTGTGCGACGGCCGAACTGATGCTGGCGATCGCCGCGAAAATGGAGCCGTCAGGTTCGCTCGAGCTCAAACCCCACATGCGGTTTTTCTAGACCGTGTGGCAAGCTGGAGAGTTGACGGACCCCGCACTAAAGTCGAATGTTTTCATCGCTCTGTCGGACCCTAAAATACCCAATTATTTACAGCGTGACCACACAGGAAAGCAAGCTGATGGAATACCGGACACTTTATCGTAAATCCATGGAAAACCCGGAAGAGTTTTGGGGCAACGCCGCCAATGAACTGGTCTGGACGAAACCCTTCAACAAGGTGATCGATGACACGGATGCACCTTTTCACGAGTGGTTTGCCGGTGGTGAAATCAATACCTGTTACAACGCCCTCGACCGGCATTGCGAACAGGGCAGGGGCGGGCAGGCTGCACTGATTTACGACAGCCCGGTCACCGCCCAGGTGCGCACTTTCACCTATGCCGAACTGCGCGACAAGGTGGCGGTGTTCGCCAACGTGCTGCAAAGGCAAGGGGTTGCTAAAGGTGACCGCGTTATCGTTTACATGCCGATGATTCCCGAAGCGGTCATCGCGGTGCTGGCCTGTGCCAGGATCGGTGCGATCCACTCGGTCGTGTTTGGCGGATTTGCCGCCCGGGAACTCGCCACACGGATCGTGGATGCCTCTCCGAAACTGGTCATCAGCGCCAGTTGCGGTATCGAGGGTAAAAAGATCATCGCCTATCTGCCGTTGCTGGACGAGGCGCTGAAAATAGCCGGGGTCGAAAACCTGCCACGCATCCTGGTTTCCAGGCCACAACTGCCGGTCGGGGAATTGCATCCATCGGCCCTGCTCTGGGACGAGGCCGTTGCCCAGGCGCACGCGGTGGATTGTGTGCCGGTGAGCGCCACCGATCCGCTTTATATCCTGTACACCTCGGGAACCACCGGTGAACCGAAGGGCGTGGTCAGACCCAACGGCGGGCACGCCGTCGCCCTGAAGTGGAGCATGCAGAACATCTACAATGTCTCACCCGGCGACGTTTACTGGGCTGCATCCGACATCGGCTGGGTGGTCGGGCATTCCTACATTATTTATGCGCCGTTGCTGCACGGTTGCACCTCGATCCTGTATGAAGGCAAGCCGATCGGCACACCCGATGCGGGCGCATTCTGGCGGGTCATTCAACAGCACAAGGTCAACTGCCTGTTCACCGCCCCGACGGCCTTCCGCGCCATACGTCGCGAGGATCCCTCCGGTGAAATGCTCAGGCAGTACGATATCAGCAGCCTGAGGGCCCTCTACCTGGCGGGCGAGCGTTGCGACCCGGACACCCTGCACTGGGCGGAAAACCAGCTCAAGGTGCCGGTGATCGACCATTGGTGGCAAACCGAAAGCGGCTGGCCGATGGCGGCCAACCCGATGGGTGTGGAGCAGTTGCCGGTCAAGGCCGGTTCCCCGACGGTCGCAGTACCGGGTTATGACATCAGGGTGCTCGACGATGCGGGCAAGGAGGTGCCGCGGGGCCAGTCGGGCTACATCATGGTCAAGTTGCCGTTGCCGCCTGGCTGTCTGAATACCTTATGGGGCAACCGCAAGCGTTACCGGGATTCCTACCTTACGCGTTTCGAGGGCTATTACCTGACCGGTGACGCCGGCGTGATGGACGAAGACGGCTACCTGTGGGTGATGAACCGGATCGACGACGTGATCAACGTCGCCGGCCACCGTCTCTCGACCGGGGCGCTCGAAGAAGCGCTGGCCTCGCACCCCGATGTTGCCGAGTGCGCGGTGATCGGCGTCGAGGACAAGCTCAAAGGCGAAATGCCGCTGGGTTTCGTGGTGGTCAACGCCGGCAGTACCATCGCTGCGCAGGAACTGATACAGGGCCTCAAGGCGATCGTTCGTTCGCAGGTCGGAGCCATCGCCACCCCCAGGGACATTTACGTGGTTG
>JBFZEL010000477.1:0-3319 GCA_041306925.1 Lysobacterales bacterium | reverse complement strand
GCGATCAGTTTTGCTTCCCTGTGCATGCGGTCGATGTGCTTTTCAAGACCGTTGCGCGAACTCACGTTGATGACCGGTCCGATGTCGGTGGCGAGGTCCAGCGGGTTGCCGATCTGGCGTTCGGCCAGCGCACCCCTGAGCATGCCGATGACCTTGTCGGCGATGCTGTCCTGCAGGTAGAGCACGCGCAGGGCCGAGCAGCGTTGACCGGCGGAGGAAAAGGCGGAGGTCAGGACGTCGTCGGTGACCTGTTCCGGCAGGGCCGAGGAATCGACGATCATGACATTCTGTCCGCCGGTTTCGGCGATCAGCGTGTTGATGGGCCCGGTCTTGGCGGCCAGGGCACGGTTGATCGTCTGGGCGGTGCCGGTCGAACCGGTCAGGGCCACGCCGATGATGCGTTCATCCGCAACCACGGTGGCACCCATTTTCGAACCGCGGCCATTGAGCAGGTGCAGTACATCGACCGGCACGCCGGCGGCGTGCATCAGGCGCACGGCATATGCCCCGACCAGCGGGGTTGGGTCGGCCGGCTTGGCGATGACGGCGTTACCCGCAGCCAGCGCAGCGGTGATCTGACCGGTGAAAATGGCCAGCGGAAAATTCCACGGGGAAATGCAGAAGAACACGCCACGGCCGTGCAGGGAGAGCCTGTTGCTCTCGCCGGTGGCGGATTTGAGCAGCATGGGGCTGGCGAAATTCCGGCGCGCCTGCAGGGCGTAGTAACGGCAGAAATCGGCCGCCTCGCGGACCTCGGAAATACCGTCGGCGATGACCCTGCCAGCCTCCCTGGCGAGCAGGTCGATAAATGTGACGCGGTGTTCCTCGATCAGGTCGGCCAGGCGTTCGAGAATTTGCGCCCGGGCTTCTCCGCCGACGCCGTTCCAGGCCTTTTGCGCCTTGACCGCCGCGTCCAGCGCGCGGTCGATGTCGGCGTCACCGGCGTGACGCATCGTGCCGACGACAATGTTCCTGTCGGCCGGACTGGTGACCGGAATTTCCTCGCCGCCCACCGCCTGGCCACAGACGATGGAGGGTGCGGTGTAAGCGTTCGCTGATATTTTCGCAAGCGCATCAATCAGCGCCTGGCTCTCGAGCGGGTTGGTCAGGTCAGGACCGGATGAATTCTGCCTGTCACCGTACAGTTTCGCCGGCACGGGGATACCACCGTGACGCTTGTCGGACATGGCCGCGACGGCGCTGACCGGATCACTGACCACGTCCGCCACCGGCACGTCGGCGTCCATGAAGCGGTTGACAAAGCTGGAATTGGCGCCGTTTTCCAGCAGTCGCCGCACCAGGTAGGGCAGCAGGTCTTCATGTGCGCCCACCGGTGCATAGGTGCGCACGCGTGGCATGTCCCTGATCACCCTGGCGGCTGACTTGTAGAGCAGAACCCCCATGCCGTGCAAACGCTGGAATTCCATCTCCGCGCCTTTGCCCATGGCCGCCACGGCGGCCAGGGAATGTGCGTTATGCGAGGCGAACTGGGGATAGAACGCGTGGGGTGCGGCGAGCATGCGCTGGGCGCAGGCCAGGTAACACACGTCGGTCGTGACCTTGCGGGTCCACACCGGGTAATCGGCAAAACCGTATTCCTGGGAGTGTTTGATCTCGGAATCCCAATAGGCGCCCTTGACCAGGCGTGTCGGGAAATGCCGGCCGGTTTCATCCGCCAGTGCGATCAGCCAGTCGATCAGCAGGGGTCCGCGTTTTTGATAGGCTTGCACGACCAGGCCGAGTCCGTTCCAGCCGTCGAGTGCCGGGTCGCGTACCAGGGATTCGAAAATATCCAGGGAAATGTCCAGCCGGTCCGCCTCTTCGGCGTCGATGGTCAGCTGCATATTGTGTGTTTTGGCCAGCAGGGCCAGTTCCCTGACCCGTGGCAGCAACTCGTCCATGACGCGCTGTTGTTTGACCGCCACGTAACGCGGATGCAGCGCTGACAGTTTGATCGAAACCGACGAGCGGTTGGCGATGTCGTCGCCTTCATCCCTGATCGCGTTGCCGACTTCGCCGATGACCTGCCGGTACAGGTTCAGGTAGCGCTCTGCATCCTTGGCGGTGCGCGCGCCTTCGCCGAGCATGTCAAACGAAAAAAGCTGTTTGTCGGTCGGGCATTTTGCGCGTTCCTTCAGGGCTTCCCTGATGGTGCGGCCGAATACGAACTGGTGACCCATGATCCGCATGGCCTGCATCACCGCCTTGCGGATCACCGGCCCGCTCAGCCTGGCGACCGCTGCCCTGGTCCAGCCGGCCGCGTCGCGGGTAATGTTTTTATCCAGCTTGATGACCCCACCGGTCAGCATCAGCGCCCAGACACCGGCGTTGACGAACAGGTCTTCCGAACTGCCGCGGTGGTCGGCCCAGTTGCCCGACGCGATTTTTTCCGCGATCAGCTCATCCTGGGTTTCCGCGTTGGGGATACGCAACAGCGCTTCGGCCAGGCACATCAGCGCCACGCCTTCCTGGTTGGACAGGCCGAACTCCTGCATGAAGGCGTCGAGTGTGCCGCGCTCGGCGCTCATCTCCCTGGACATGGTGACGATGTCATGCGCGGTTACGACGATTTCATCGCGGCTGGCCTGGCTCAGTGAAAATTCGGCCAGCATGCTGGCGGCCAGCGTGTTCTCATCGGCGTGCTTGTTTTGACGCAGGGCGAGACGGGCCCTGGCTAAT
The DNA here is from genome assembly GCA_041306925.1 of Lysobacterales bacterium. Taxonomy (GTDB): domain Bacteria; phylum Pseudomonadota; class Gammaproteobacteria; order Xanthomonadales; family SZUA-36; genus SZUA-36. Next base: position 640 of record JBFZEL010000477.1, on the reverse strand, counting down.
GGCGTATTGGCAGTGTTGTTCACGAAAACCGGACCTCTGTGGTGGTAATTTTGATTTGATATTATGTTATAAAAAAGGGCGAAAAATTCGATATATGCTACTGTATTGCAGTTTAAAACGTTACAAACACTATAAAAATACTGATTAAACAGGTGAGTATGCTATGAGCAAACCCAAGACGCGACCGCTGGACCGCATCGATCTCAAGATCCTGCGTTTGCTGCAGGGCAACGCCCGCATGAGCAACGCGGACCTGGCCCGCTCGGTCAACCTCAGCCCGACCCCGTGTCTCGAACGTGTCCGGCGTCTCGAGGCGGAGGCTTATATCCTCGATTACGTGACGCTTCTGAACCCGCAAAAACTGGGCGCCGGGGTGATCAGTTTCATCCAGGTGTTGCTTGACCGCACCAACCCGGACGTGTTCAAGCGCTTCAGGGAGCAGGTCTCGCTGTGCCCCGAGGTGATGGAGTGCCACATGGTGGCGGGCGGTTTCGATTACCTGCTGAAAGTCCGTACCAGGAGCATGCTCGAGTACCGCGATTTCCTCGGCGAAACCCTGGCGCGGATGTCCGACATCAAGCAGACCCACACCTACGTGGTGATGGAGGAGGTCAAGGCGACCCATGCGATCAGCGTCTGA
>JBFZEL010000476.1:0-8797 GCA_041306925.1 Lysobacterales bacterium | reverse complement strand
ACGGTCGATCCGAACTGGGGAACTGCGACGCTGACCATGAACAGCTGTAGCAACCTTACCTGGAGCTGGACGTCTCCGAACGTTGCAGACGGTACGCTGACCAAACGTTCGACCCGGGAGGCGGTATTTGGCGTCTCGAACAGCCAGTGCGTCTACCAGGAAGCCTTCTCGGGCTGCCCGGGCTTTGCAACAGCCGGTGTCGATGACCGCACCTGTGTCATCAGCGGCGGCGAATATACCCAGGATCTGAGGCTGACCAACGACACCCTGTGGCTTCTCAATGGCGCAGTCTTCATCGGCGAGAGAAACAACACCGCAAACAACAACTCCATCACCATCGAGCCGGGCACGCGCATTATTGGTATTGGCGAGTCACTGCTCGGCATTTCCCGCGGTTCCAAGATCTTTGCCGAAGGCACCCCCAATGCACCCATCGTTATGACGGGTATCAACAGGGCTTCCGATCCGGTCACCCCGGGCAGGGCGGGAGACTGGGGCGGCCTTACCATCAATGGCTATGCACCCATCAACACCTGCGCGACCATCGGCGCGTGCACCGCTCTCGGTGAAGGCTCGTCCGGCCCCTACGGCGGTGCCGACGAGCACGACAGCAGTGGTGTAATGCGTTATATGCGTGTGCAATTCGCCGGCATCCTGTTCACCGATGAAAATGAACTGAATGGCATCGCCTTCCAAGGCGTGGGTGATGGAACCGTGGTCGAATACGTTCAGGTCCATGCGAACTCGGATGACGGTCTCGAATTCTTCGGTGGCACGGTTGACGCCCGGTACGTGGTTGTGACCGGGTCCGAAGATGACAGTGTCGACTGGACGCAGGGCTGGAATGGCAATTTACAGAATGTGCTCGTCATTCAGGATCCCAATCTCGAAGTCGGCTCCGACAACGGTATCGAGGCGGATAATCTTGAAGCCGACAACAATGCGCAAGCCCGCGCCATGCCATGGATCGCAAACGCGACCTTTATCGGCCGCTCGGATAACAACGGTGCAAACTTCCGCCGCGGCACCGGCGTCAAGGTCACGAACACCATCTTTACCGGTTTTGGTACCTGTATCGATATCGACAGCTCTGCGACATTCACGAATGCAGGCACACCGCCGAGTTCCCTGACTGGCAACCTGACCATGGAAAATTCCATCGTTAACTGCACCACCAACTTCCTTGAAGAGTCGGGTGACCCATGGACCGTGCAGTCCTGGTTCACATCCCAACCCGGCAACCAGCAGATTAACCCGAATCTGAGCGGACCATTTCCGCCGGCTTCGGCCAGCTACCTCCATGGCTTCCCGCTCGACAAGGAAACGTTTGGCCCGTTCTTCAATGCAGTTGATTACATCGGTGCATTCTCGAACTCCGGAGAAGCGGCATGGACCCACGGCTGGACCCTGCAGGATTTCTAAAACTCCTGTTGTAACGGGGGGAATCAAAGGTGCGCTTCGGCGCACCTTTTTTTTACGGATATTTCTGGGGCGGATATTTCCGGGGGCACTTATTCATTGAATCTGCAATTCCCGATAATTCTTTTGGCGTTTTCCGGATTGGCAAACTATGCTTACCCGCAAACAGGCCGGAAACACGCAACATGAAAATGAAATTTAGACATTGCATCGGCTGGTTACCTGGCCTGCTCAGCATCACGCTGTTTGGCGCCGATGCCAGGGCCGATGAACAGCGTGCCTATGCGCTGACCAACGCCAACATATTCAACGGCGTCGATGACCGGATCATGACCGGCAGGACCGTCCTGGTGCGGGACGGCATCATCGAAAACATCATCGGCTCCGGGGCCGATGTGCCTGCTGCGTACAGTGTCATCGATTGTGAAGACAAGTACCTGCTGCCGGGTCTGATCGACGTGCATACCCATCTCGAAACCCTGGAGCAGGCCGGACGTGCTTTGGCATCCGGCGTTACCACCGTGCGCACCGCCGGCGTGCCCGCCTACCAGGACGTCGCGCTGGCTGCGCTTGTAAAGGCCGGCAAGATTCCCGGACCGGACGTTGTGGCGGCCGGAGTTTACGTGACACCGGAGCTTGAAGAGACGCTTTTGGCCGACCCCCGCATGGTGCCGCTGGCGGATGGTGTCGAAAGCGACGCGGCCCTGCGGTTGCTGGTCAAGATCAACCTCGATCACGGTGTGGCCGTGATCAAAACCCGCGGCACCGAACGTGCCGGCCGGGCCGATACCGATCCGCGGGAACAGGTCTACACGCAGCATCAGCTCGAGGTGGTCGTGGATGAGGCCCGCAAGGGTGGAGTGCCCGTCATGGTGCACGCCCATGGCGACGAAGGTGCGCGCGCCGCGGTGCTGGCCGGCGCCCGCAGCATCGAACACGGCAGTTACCTCGAAGCCGAAACCCTGCAACTGATGCAGGAACGGGGCACCTGGCTGGTGCCGACCTACATCACGATGGCCGAGATGCTCGAGGAGGAGTACGAGGGCGCCTTGCGTGTGCGTGGCACGTACATGGTGCCAAGGCTGGAAAAGGTCATCCGGCAGGCGCATCAACTGGGTGTGCCGATCGCCACCGGCGCCGACAGCTATTACGATGCCCAGACCATCAACCGGATTTCCCTCGAGGCCTGGCACCTCACGCGGCTGGGTCTGAGCCCGTTCGAAGCCCTGCAGGCGGCCACCGTCAGTTCCGCCGAACTGCTGATGCTGGCTGAACGCACCGGCCGTATCGAGACCGGCTTTGAAGCCGACCTGATCCTGGTGCCATCCAACCCCCTCGAGGACATCTCGGCGCTGCAGGACATTTTGCTGGTGATGAGCAACGGCCGGGTCGCGCTGAAACGGATTCCATTCGCGAAACCTTAAAAAAAGGCCAGGGCCATTATTCACATGATCAAACCCGTATTTTTGACGATTGTAATGACCCTGGCAAACACGGTGTTTGCCCAGGATTATGAAACGGAATTCAGCGTGGCACAGGACGGCACGGGCGACTTCACGAGCGTCCAGGCGGCCATCGATGCCAGCAAGGCGTTTCCTGATAAACGCATCACCATCCATTTGAAAAACGGCACCTACAAGGAAAAGGTCGAGGTCTATCACTGGAACACGAAGATCTCGCTGATCGGTGAAAGCCGGGAAGGCACGGTCATCACGTTTGACGATTATTTCGACAAAATGGAAAAGGGCCGCAACAGCAGCTTCCACACCTACACCCTGCGTGTGCGCGGCAACGACTTCCATGCCGGGAACCTGACCATCATCAACTCCTCCGGCCCGGTCGGCCAGGCGGTGGCGCTGCATATCGAGGCCGACCGGGTCTCGATCGTCAACACCACCCTGAAAGGTTACCAGGACACCTTGTACCTGGCCGGCGAGGGTTACCGCTCGTATTTCCGGGACTGTCACATCGAGGGTTCGGTGGACTTCATCTTCGGCGCAGGCACCGCGCTGTTCGAGAACTGCGAGATCAAATCCGTGGCCAACGGTTTCGTGACCGCCGCCTCAACCCCGCAGGGCGCCGGATTTGGTTTCGTATTCAATCACTGCAAACTGACCGCCGCCGACGGTGTCGATGCGGTGTACCTCGGCCGGCCGTGGCGGCAGTACGCCAAAACGGTATTCATTAACAGCAAGCTGGGCGGACACATCCTGCCGGCGGGCTGGGACCACGGGGGCCTTCAAGCGAACAAGCAAACCGCGTTCTACGCCGAGTACGCCAATACCGGCCTCGGGGCGCACACCGGCGACCGCGCGCCCTGGTCAAAACAGCTGAGCGGGGAAGAGGCCCGGAAGTACACCATGGAAAATATTTTCAGGGGTTGGCAGCCCGGCGAATTTTAGGAGATAAACCAGCATGGGCAAAGTCCGTCTGATCATCATCCCGCTATTGTTATGCCTGGCGTCACCGTGCTTTGGCGAAGGTCATTTTGAAAACATCCTGAAGTTTGACGAAGCCGCGGGCTCGCCAAAAGCCGACCTCGACGCGGTTGCCTGGATCGCTGGCTACTGGCGTGGAGAGGCTTTGGGCGGAGTCACCGAAGAAATCTGGTCACCCCCGTCTGGCAATTCAATGATGGCCGCCTTCAAGCTAACCGTGAACGGCGTGGTCAAATTCTATGAACTGGAAACCATCGTGGAACAGGACGAAACCCTGCTATTGCGGCTCAAGCATTTTGCCGCCGACCTGCACGGTTGGGAAGCAAGGGACGAAACCGTCGACTTCAGGTTGGTAAAAGTGACCGCTGACAAGGTTTACTTCGACGGCATGACCTTTGAAAAGGTCAGCGATGACGAGATGAATGTATACGTGATCATTGGCGACGGGGGCCAGCAGAAGGAAACGAAATTCAATTACCGGCGTTACAACTGAACGGTGACGCCTTCATCCGCCTGCCGCTGAACACAATGAAATGATGATTCAACCACCAGGTTCATGTCACGCGAAATGATACGGCCCGTCTTTTTCGGCCTTTTGTCTTGCAAAACAACGGGGAACTGGAATAGTGTGGCCAATCTTCGCGGCAGACCATGATAGATTCGATAATAATAGGCAGAATCATGCTGGCGAACTTTCATCACACGGATTAAAAACAGAGGTATATTTTGGCCGGGATCTTCCAGGAACTGCGTCGACGAAACGTATTCCGCGTCACGGGCGCCTACGTCATTGCCGGCTGGGTATTGGCCCAGGTTGCGGGGACCCTCGAAGAGGCGCTGAACCTGCCGGCCTGGTTCGATACCGTCATCGTCGCCGGGCTGCTCATCGGATTCCCCATTGCATTCATCCTCGCCTGGGCGTTCGAGATGACGCCCGAGGGCGTGAAACTGACCCCGTCACTGGGTGATGGCGAAACTGCCGGTCAGCGTCCGGTGCGCAAGCTCGATTACCTGCTTATCGCCGGCCTGGCGCTGGTTGCCGTGATGATCGTCGTCGACCGGTTCATCCCGGAACATAAGGTCGCTCTGCCGGTAACTGCGCCGGTTGCGACGGAAACCAACGGGATCGCCGACGCCTCCATTGCGGTTTTGCCCTTCTCGGACCTCTCGCCTGACGGTGACCAGGTGCATTTCTCCGAGGGTATTGCCGAGGAGATCCTGAACCTGCTGGTGTCCGTCAAGGGGCTGGACGTGACTTCCCGGACTTCATCCTTCCAGTTCAGGAATCGTGACGTCGGCGTGCCCGAAATCGCCGCACAACTGAAAGTACGCTATGTGCTCGAAGGCTCGGTGCGTAAATCCGGCGAGACCGTCAGGGTGACCGGGCAGCTGATCGACGCGGTTAAAGACATCCACCTCTGGTCACAGACCTTTGACCGCCCGCTGACTGCGGCCAACCTGTTTGCGATCCAGGATGAAATTTCCACGGCGATCGTGACCGAACTGGGCAAGACGCTGGGACTCGGAAATGCGGTCGAGGTCAAAGCGGTGACCGATGACGTGGATGCCTACGCGCTTTATCTCGAAGCACGCCCGCTTTTTCATGAACGCCGCCAATTGGCCCGGGCTGAAACCCTGCTCGCACGGGCCGTTGAACTGGACCCGAATTTTGCGCGCGCGTGGGAGCTTCGCGCAGCGATCCAGGGCCTGCTGGTCGAGTATGGCGAAAGTGACGTGTCGGCTGAAGAACACAACCAGCGCGTCGTTGCCTACGCCAACCGGGCGCTTGAACTCGACCCGAATTCAGCGACGGCCATGGCCACCCTTGCCCTGTTGCAGATGAACAGTGCTGATATCGGCCCTAGTTTTGCACACTGGCAAGAGATAATCGCCAACCTGTCACGCGCCCTGAAACTGGAACCAAGAAACGGCTCACCGTTGAATTGGCGGGGCCTGGCTTATATGCGAGTGGGATACCTCGAGGAGGCGCTCACCGATCTCCAGAACTGTGTGAAATTCGAGCCATACTATACGCCGTGCCGCAGCAATGAAGTTTACCTGCTGCTTTCACTGAACCGCGAGCAAGAGGCTTTTGAGGCGTATCTGAAAATGGGACGGGACGGTGCTTTGCGCAACGAATATGCGCCGCTTGTCCTGTTGGCAAAGCTTGGCGAAAAAAATCTCTTCATGGCGGCCACCAACAGTCCGAATTTTCTCTATGGCTGGCGCCGTCATGAAGAACTGTATGCGGCCTTTCGGGATATCCCAGGCGATCATATGGAGCTCAGCAATGACCTGCTCCGGTTTTTCGACGAGCGCGGTGACCGGAATTTAACCGCAATCAGCATCGCGGCCATTCAATTGGGAAATTTCACGCTCAGGCCGCATGAAGCGGTCACCTGGTCTCCAGGAGTGCATCGCTATCGCCAGTCGCCCGAATTCCATCAGTTCATAAAGAACACGGGCGTTTACGACTTTTGGCGCGAGGCGGGCTTTCCGCCACAGTGCCGGCCAGTGGGTAAAGACGATTTCGCGTGCGACTAAAGCTGCATGGCAGTCGTTCGGCGCCTAATGCCTGTTGAGCCAACGCTGATACGGTAAAGCCTTTCGTTTCTTTTCAGTCCCGTTTCGGGATGATCCACCTTTTGAAGAAATCCGATATGGTCAGTTGCGCCAGATCGCGAAATTCACCGGCGTCGAAAAAAGAACCGCCGCACTGTGCACAGGTCTCGAACCAGATGTGCTGTTGCTGCTCGTCAACCTTACGGCACATTTCACCGCCGCAACGCGGGCAGCGATACTGGTTGATGCGATTGAAATCCCTGCCCTGGCTGGCGCTGCCGGTGTCAATGATCGCGGCCGCCTCCCTGTTGCGCAACACCTCGACCTCGCCTGCGTCAAACCACAGACCGCCACAGTCACGGCAACGGTCGATCTCGGTGCCCTGCACATCGATCTGCGCCATATCGGAGCGGCACTTGGGGCAGCGCATGGCACCTGACCAGAAAATGCCGCCGCCTCCAGTTGTGCCGATGGTGTAACTGCGGGCCCCTCTTTCCGGTAGCGCCGAATCTGCATCGTGCCGGTGACGATACAGTAGCAACACCACGATCATGCCGACCACCAGCAAACCCATGAACATGTAAGATTCCGTATAACTGGTCTGCTCGGAGACCATGCCAAAGATCTTCGAGCCCGCGGAGTGGCCGAGGTTCGCCACCGACATGTAAATGGCGAACTGGGTCGCCGAACAACGGCCGGAACAGACGGTCATTCCCAGCGCGATGACGCTGACCATCACCACCGGCAGCATCATCACCCAGATGGACAGCATCACCTGTACATAGGTGGCGTCCGTCCACATTTGCTGGGTCTGGGCCAGCAGGAAGGCGTGCACGCCGACCAGCGAAATGGTCATGATCAGTAAGCGCTTGGAGCCAAAGCGGTCGATCATCGGCCCGAGTGCCAAGGTGAGGCCGGCGCCAATCAGGCCCATCATGGCCACCAGTTGCGACCATTGCGGCGTGGTATAGCCAAACACGTTGATGGCCGCGATCGGCATCAGCGCTTCACCGTATCCACTGATCAGACCGTCGAATAGCATGATCGCCATGACCATCACGCTGGCGCGCTTCCACAGCACCTGGTTGACCCCGGCAAACACGTACCTGAACGAACTGCCCGCGCGCGGCGCCGAAGCGGATTCGCCGGCGGACCAGGGCAGCTTGCGCTCACCCGGCTTCTCGAGCACGAAGACAAAGGCCAAAAATATCAAGCCGGATACCAGCGCCATCGCAATGGCGGTGGCTGCCAGTCCAAGGCTCACCAGCATCACACCGGATACCGCCGAGGTCGACGCCCAGCCAACCGCCTTGCCAAAACTCATGTAGGCGTTGAGGCGCCCCTGTTCTTTGACCGGTGTCAAATCGATGGCCATGCCGTCAACCGCGACATCCTGGGTGGCGGCAAATGTATTGATCAGCACGCCGATCAGCATCAGGAGACCGATCTGCCCGGCCGGGTCCTCTACCAGCACCAGGGCCAGCAGCGATAGCGACAGACCCAACTGGGCGCCCAGCACCCACGGCCGGCGGCGGCCCATCGGCGCAAATTCGAAACGGTCCATCAACGGCCCGGTCAGCAACTTGAACACCCAGGGTAATATGACGACCGCCAGGTAGGAGGCAATCTGCGAAGCGCTGACACCCTGGCTGGCCAGCCAGGCCGGAATCGCAATACTCAGCAATCCCCGCGGTATACCCTGGGCAAAGTACATCATTGCCCCGGTCAGGTAGCGTATACGCGGACTGTCTAACAGGGTAACGTTTGAGTACATATTTTTCCTCGCTGCAGGTCACCGGCAAGCCTGGCTGTCCGGCAACGGAACCTTGCTGCCGGGCCAATGAAATGGCATGCGGAGCGGTTGCGCGGGAATGGGTTCATGACCGGTCTCTCTTTAATTGTTGTTGTATTCAGTGTAATACAACCGATGATATTTACCAGCAGGGCGGGGAGGCTCGAGTCGGGTCGGATGGAAAAACGTTCTGCATAGAGCGCGCCAAGCGTGTGCCTGACGCCACCAGGGTAAAGCCTGTCAGGCTGTAGTGGTAAATGGAAATTTTGGTGCTATGATGTGTCCGGATTTTATTTTCAGTGAGGGAGTGCAAGATCATGAACAAGGCGATTGGTTGGTTATCCGCACTTGGACTGCTCACGTTTGCCAGCGCCACATGGGCGGCACAAGCGACTCCGGTCATGTTTGCCGGCACCGGGCATTTCTATCAAGTGGTCTACACCGGCCCGATGAATTTCGATACGGCCAAGGCGTATGCCAACAGCCTGAGCTTTAATGGCGTGGCGGGGCATCGCGTGTCGATCACCTCGGCCGAGGACCCGGCCGTTGTCGCTTCGCTCGGTGTGCCTGTCTCCACCTGGATCGG
>JBFZEL010000475.1:0-2924 GCA_041306925.1 Lysobacterales bacterium | reverse complement strand
CAACGCAACCCGGATCGCCGATGCGGTGATCGAGCGGATTGGCCAGTTGCAGTCGACCCATATACCGGATGGCATAGAGGTCAGCATCACCCGCAACTATGGCAAGACGGCCAGCGACAAGGCTGCCAAGCTGATCCAGAAGCTCACCTTCGCGACCGTCTCGGTCATCCTGCTGGTTTTGCTGACCATTGGCTGGCGCGAGGCGTTGATCGTGGGTGTGGCCGTCATCATCACCCTGACGGTTACACTGTTTGCGTCCTGGGCCTGGGGCTTTACCCTCAACCGCGTTTCGCTGTTCGCGCTGATATTTTCCATCGGTATCCTCGTCGACGATGCCATCGTGGTGGTGGAGAACATCCACCGGCACAGGAATATCCACCCGGGACCGCTGGCCGGTCTGATCCCGCGGGCCGTGGATGAGGTCGGCGGACCTACGATACTGGCGACTTTCACGGTCATCGCGGCTTTGCTGCCGATGGCCTTCGTAACCGGCCTGATGGGGCCTTACATGAGTCCCATCCCGATCAACGCGAGCCTGGGTATGCTGTTTTCGCTGGCCATCGCCCTGATCCTTACACCCTGGCTCAGCAACCGATTATTGTCCAGCAGCGCAAGTCACGTTCAGGCGCAACTGGGTCCGCAAAAGCTGCAGCGGTTCTTTGCCCGTCTGCTGTCGCCGTTCCTGCGTCGCGAGGCCGGTCGCAAGATGCGCGTGCGTTTGTTTGGTGGACTGCTGGTGCTGATCGGCTTCGCAGTTGCGCTGGTGGTTGCCGAGGCCGTGGTTCTGAAGATGCTGCCATTTGACAACAAATCGGAATTCCAGGTGGTGCTGGACATGCCCGAAGGCAGTGCGATTGAAAGCACCGCCAGCGTGCTGGACGAACTGGCGCAGGTCATCGAAACCGTTCCCGAAGTTACCGACTACCAGGTCTATGCCGGCACCGCCGCGCCGATCAATTTCAACGGCCTGGTGCGGCAGTATTACCTGCGCGAGGGCAGCACCATGGGTGATATCCAGGTCAACCTGCTGGACCAGAAACTGCGCCAGCGGTCCAGCCACGAGATCGCATCTTCCGTGCGTGCGGAACTTGCCGCGACGGGCGATCGCCACGGGGCTTCGGTGAAGGTCGTGGAAATTCCGCCGGGGCCGCCGGTCATGTCGCCGATCGTGGCCGAGGTCTATGGCCCGGGTTACCAGGCGCAACGGCAACTGGGCACCCGGCTTGCCGGGATCTTCCGCGAGACCGGGGACATCGTCGACATCGACAGCAGCGTGGAGTCGGACGCAGAGCGTTACGTGATCACGGTCGACCGGCAGAAAGCCGCCCTGCTGGGTGTCTCCCAGGCACAGGTCAGCAACGCGCTTGCCCTGGCTCTCGGTGGTGAGGACGTTACCTTCATCCACCAGGCACATGAAAAGGAACCGATCCCGGTGCGCATGGAATTGCCGATCGCCAGCAAGACCGGTATTGAAAGCCTGTTGGCCCTGGAAGTCAGAAGCCGCGAGGGTATTCCCGTGCCGATATCCGAGTTTGCCCGCGCCGAACTGCGCCCGTGGGACGGCGCCATCATCCACAAGGACCTGCTGCCGGTGGTGTTCGTGACCGCCGACATGTCGGGTGAACTGGACAGTCCCCTGTATGGCATGTTCGAATTGTCAGACCGCATCAGCGCGCTCGAATTTGCCGGGACGCCGATAGAGCAGCGTTATGTCAGCCAGCCCGACAACCCTTATTATTTCTCAGTGAAATGGGATGGGGAATGGCAGATCACCTATGAAACATTCCGCGACATGGGTATTGCGTACATGGTGGGACTGCTGCTGATTTTTCTGCTGGTGGTGGCGCAGTTCAATTCCTATCTGATCCCGCTGATCATCATGGCGCCGATCCCGCTGACCCTGATTGGGGTCATGCCGGGACATGCACTGCTGGGCGCCCAGTTCACGGCCACCTCGATGATCGGCATGATCGCCCTTGCCGGTATCATCGTGCGCAATTCAATCCTGCTGGTGGATTTCATCGAACAGGAATTGGCTGCAGGCGTGGAACTCGGGGAAGCCGTCATCAAGGCGGCTGCGGTGCGGGCAAAACCGATCGCACTGACGGCGCTGGCGGCCATGCTGGGTGCCTTTTTCATCCTGGATGACCCGATTTTCAACGGTCTGGCGATCTCGTTGATTTTTGGTATCCTGGTCTCGACCCTGCTGACCCTGCTGGTGATACCAGTCCTGTTCTACAGTTCGAGATTCCGCAAAACCGCATCCTGATCTGCGCCTTTTGCAGCCATTTTGGGGCCGGCGCCGTTGCACAACGGTAAAACCGGCCCCAGTGGTTTTTAATACCAGTTTTTAATGCCGGTCATGGCAACGATTTAAAGACAATTTGATGAATAGTGTTGCAATAACCCCGTTTGCAGTAGTAAAACAGTGTTGGTCGTGATTCGGCCTGAACCACGCTCAGGGAATGAGATGAAGTACAAGCTTTACAGAACAGGGTGGAAAACCGGCTTGCTGATCCTCGCGGGGTTCATTAACGCGCAAGCCGCGCTCGCCGAAGTTTACAAGTTCACTGACAAGGACGGTATCGTCCACTACACCAATATCAAACCCGTCGGCGTGAATATCGACAAGACGTTTTCATTCCCCTGTTACGCATCGGACCCCAGCTGCAATCAGCTGGATTGGGAAAAAATACCTCTGAACCGGCGCGCATTCAACGACGAGATACAGGCGGCTGCCGAGGTTTTTGCGGTCGACGATGCGCTGATCCGCGCCATTATTCATGCCGAGTCCGCCTACCAGCCTGAAGCGCTCTCACCCAAGGGCGCGCAGGGCCTGATGCAATTGATGCCGGCTACCCAGAAGGAACTGCAGGTTGTGAATGTGTTCGACCCGGTCAGTAATATCGAAGGTGGCACGCTCT
>JBFZEL010000474.1:0-3286 GCA_041306925.1 Lysobacterales bacterium | reverse complement strand
CCGATCTAGCCTCGATCACTGGAAAACCCTGATCAACAGCCTGTACACCGGCGCCGGCGACATGCGTAAAGAAGCGCCCAACGCCAGGGGCGGTTTTCCGGCGCCATCCGCGGCAAGGGCCGAAGACAAGGCACGCGTTGCGGCCTTCAAGGATGACTTCGTGGCTTTGCTCGACACGCAGCGTGACAACGCAATCTTGCACAGCACTTTGCAGACCATCAAAGGCCTGCCCCGGCCCGGTTACGAAGACGAGGCCTGGGAATCGCTCGAGTCGCTGATGCGGATCATGCTGCGCTCGGCAGAGAACTGGAAACTGGTGATGGCCGAGAGCGGCGAAGTCGATTATTCCGAAATCGCCCAGCGCGCGATCGAGTCACTCGGCTTTGAGGGTGCGCCCACCGACCTTGCCCTGCGCATGGACTACCGTATCCAGCACCTGCTGGTGGACGAATTCCAGGACACCTCATTCACCCAGATCCGTTTGCTGAAACAACTGACCGCCGGCTGGAGCGACGGTGACGGACGCACGCTGTTCCTGGTGGGCGACCCGATGCAGTCGATTTACCGGTTTCGCAAGGCCGAAGTGAGCCTGTTCATCGAGGCCTGGCAGGGCCGTTTGTTCGATCATATCCTGCTTAAGCCGTTACAGCTCACGGTCAACTTCCGTTCCGCCAAACCCATCGTGGATTGGGTCAACCAGGTCATGCCAGGGGTCATGCCGCAGTTAAGCGATCCGATCATGGGGGCCGTCAGTTACAGCGAGGCGAGCACCAGGCCCGATGTGCCAACGGCTGGCTGCGTTGACATCCAGATACTGCCCAAACGTGATGACGGGGAGGAAGCCCGCCGCGTTGTCGAGATTATCCGCCGCTCCCCCGCTGCTGAGCGCATCGCCATCCTGGTGAGTTCACGCAGCCATGCCAGCGCAATCCTGGCGGAGCTCGACCAGCTCAAAGCGGAACAGGGGCGGTGCCGTTATCAGGCCATCAAGTTCACACCATTGGCGGAAACGACCCTGATCCAGGACCTCGTGTCGCTGACGCTGGCGCTGATCCAGCCCGCGGACCGTCTCGCCTGGCTGGCCACGCTGCGCGCACCTTACTGCGGCCTCGACCTGGCCGACCTCGATGCGCTGGTGGCGGGCGAGGCCGGCGCTATCATTGCCGATGCGCTCAGCGCCGCCTGCCGCGGAGCATGCAACGGTCTGTCCGACAGCGGTTTGCGCAGACTTGAGCGCTGCGCACCCATCCTGCTGCGGGCCGCCGGCCGGCGTGGCCGGCAACCGGTCAGGTCGCTGGTCGAATCCGCCTGGATCGAGCTGGGCGGGCCGGCCTGCGTGGACAATGCCAGTGAACTGGCTGACGCCGACACCTATTTTGAACTGCTCGATACACTGGAAAATGAAAACCTGCCGATTGACCGCGACACGCTCGACCTGCGTTTGAAGGATTTGTACGCTGAACCCGACACAGAGGCGGATGGCAAATTGCAGGTCCTGACGATCCACTCCGCCAAGGGCCTGGAATTCGATACGGTCATTTTACCCGGGCTCAACCGCAGTACCGGCAGAGACCAGGCAAAACTGCTGCACTGGTTCGAACTGACCGATCGGGACGCGATCGTGATGTCGCCGATGCGCAACAGCACGGAAAAAGAGCTGCAGAAAAAATCGGGCGACCTGATCCAGTTCATTGCGACGGTTGAAGGACAACGCCAGGACCTGGAGGTTGCCCGCCTGCTGTATGTCGCCACCACCCGCGCGGTGCGCAACCTGTACCTGCTGGCCGCCGTCAAACCGACCGCGAAGGGTCAAATCAAGGCCGCGTCCGGCACCCTGCTGGGCAGTTTGTGGCCGGCCATCGAGCCGCAACAGACCCCCTTGATCGCTGCCGCGGCGGCAGCGCTGACGACCACCGCAGAGTCAGCGGAGGATGACGGGCAGGAAACTGACCTGGCCGGCATCGGGCTGCCGCAGCTATACCGGCGCCTGGCGGCAGACTGGCGGCTGCCCGACGTTCCGGCAGCGGTGCACACCCCCGAACCAGCGGAGGCGGAAACCGGGTCCCCCATCGAATTCAGCTGGGCCGGCGAGGACGCGCGCCTGACCGGCGAGCTGGTCCACCGCCTGCTGCAACTGATCGGCGATGAGGGTCTGGAGGCGTGGCCGGCGGGTGGCGGCATACCCGGACACCTCGATTGGTGCCGGCGGGTACTGGCCGCGCAGGGTGTGCAAACGGCGAGGGCCGATCTGATCATCGGGCGCGCGAGTCTCGCCATCGAAAATTGCCTGGCCGGTGAGTTGGGCCGCTGGATACTCGGGCAGCACGAGGATGCGCACTGTGAATACGCGCTCACCGCCATCCTCGACGGGGAGCGGCCCGCGAGCATGGTGCTGGACCGGACCTTTATCGAAAACGGCACCCGTTGGATCATCGACTACAAGACCTCCAGCCACGCCGGCGGCGATCTCGAAGGTTTTCTGCAGAATGAAGCGGGGCGTTACCGGGACCAGTTGCAGCGGTACCGCGACGCAATGGCGTTGACCGGAAGCCGGCCGATCAGGACCGCGCTCTACTTCCCGCTGCTCGACCGTTTCATAGAGGTTTCTGAACCTGATGTTTGAGGTTTTTCAATCCGGTGTGTGCTGCGAGAACCGGCTGCCCCTGCGGTGCTCGACCAGGTCCCAAAGATTGCCGTACAAATCTTCAAAAACGGCCACCGTGCCGTAGGGTTGTTCGGCAGGCTCACGGATAAACCTGACTCCATTGGCCTGCATCTGCCGGTAATCGCGCCAGAAATCATCGGTGCTCAGGAACAGGAACACGCGGCCACCGGTCTGCCTGCCCACGCATGCCTGCTGCTCTGCACCGGAGGCTTTCGCCAGCAATACCGCCGCACCATCGCCGCCGGTCGGGGCCACCAATACCCAGCGTTTGTCCTGCTCCGGGATGTAGATGTCTTCAAGCAGTTCAAAACCGAGTTTTTCGGTATAGAAAGCGATCGCCTCATCATAATCTGCGACCACCACGGCCACGTGTACGAGCGATTGTTTCATAGTGCCAGACCCTGCCGATTTTTAAGTCACTTACCAATAGTCCAGGCTGGCTGGCCGGGTATTTTTCCAATCCGCCAGGCGCCTGCCCATCAATGTAACAAGATACCGGTTTAAAAACGATCGATCGTTAAAACATGTACGGATACAACCCGCTTCCAGGGGCGGCCAATGGCCTCGACAGCCATTGGCCGGCGGGCCCTCAGGTGGCCGGCGGGCCCTCAGGTGGCCGGC
>JBFZEL010000473.1:0-3165 GCA_041306925.1 Lysobacterales bacterium | reverse complement strand
CCGATCTCCGAACAAGGTCGGACTGCCGACGTTAGCCTGCACCGCAGGATTGTTCAGCACCTCTTGGACCAAAGCCTTACCCTGCGGCATCACCGCCATGCCCAACGCTACCGCGGCCAGGAGCAAAGCTGGAACAAGCAGCGTGAAGGGCAAAGCGACCAGGAAACCCCGCAGCACGCGACGCCCCGGCAGCTCACGCGTCAGCAGCGCCAAGAAAAAGACGATTACGTGCAGGAACAGCCCAAACATCACCACAAACTGGCTGAACCGGGAAGGGAAGAGCAGGTTCGGCAAGATACCGCCAAGCTGCGATTGGAAACCGAGATAAAACGGCAGATAGAGCAGCCAGCCGAGCGCCGCCAGCACGACGCCCCCGGCTGCCGCGCGCCCCACCGCCGCCCAGGATAACCGGTCTGCAAGCGCCCAGCCGACGCCCAGCGCCAGCATCGCCAGCCCACCGTAGATCGGGAAGTCCCAGGTATTGAGGAAGGCCAGCGCACCCAGCGCGACCGCGTAGAGGAGGATGCCGGGGGCGCCAAGGCCGGTGGCTTCACCGAGCATTTGCCAAAGACGTGATGCGTGATGCGTGGTGCGTGAGCCGATACCGGTGGCGCTTGACCCGTCCTCTCCGCGATCAGCTTGCACGCCCGCGGACCGGGCGGCCCAGCTTCTGGCTCCCAGCAACAGGTTCAACGCCAGGGCTACCACCAGGATAGCGAAAGGCAGCGCCAGGACGTGCGGGTGCATGTCGCCCAACAGAAAACTGAAGAACGGGAACTCGTCGATGACCTCGATGCTGTTCCCAAGCAGATCCTTGTCGTGGATCACGCGCGACGCATGCCACCACCACCAGAAGCCTCCGGTCAGGTGACCGGACGGCGGGTTGTCGGTGAGCTGTTTGATGTCCAGCCACTGGAGCCATTGCAGCGGAACCAGACTCTTGTGATACGCCAGCTCGACCAACCCTTCAAGGTTGCCCAAGAAACCGACGAACAGCGCGCCGAGCAGACCGTAGCGGATGCCGCGGGCCGGGGTGTCCGTGTACCGGAATGCGTATTGCGTATTCCGTGATCCGTATTGCAGAGCATCGTCCCTTGTCCCCTGGTCCCTGGTCCCTGGTCCCTGATCCCTGATCCCAGCCAACCGCACCAAATCATACACCACACCGAACGCCCCGATCATCACCAGCGCGTACCACAGCGCCACGCCCAGGTTGAAGGCGACCGCCGAATCCACGCCGGTCAGGTTGACGAGCGCCGCCAGCATGACGTAGCCGAAGTAGTAGTAGCTGATGCCATAGCCGGAAAGCCAGGGATCCTGCGGCGGGAAGAAGGGGCTGCGCAGGATGCCGTTGACGAACGCGAACTCCATCGGCTTCTCGGTGCCGGCAATATCGGGGTTGTAGGGCCGGAACGCAGCCCAGCCGACCAGCACAACCAGGAGCAAAAGCTCGGTCGTCAGTACCAACCAGCGGTTGGCCTTCAGCCAGGCAGCCAGCGGAAGCACGCCGTCCGCATCGCGCCGCCAACCGTCGCGGCCCAGCCACCAGGACGCGCCCGCCACGACGATCAGCGCGACGACGGCGCCGCCGAAGGTGTTGGGCAGCAGATGCAGCGTGGCACCCAGCCACAATACGTACGCCACCAGCAGCAGACCAAACGCCTTCGCCAGGGGATAGCCGCGGCCGGGCAGACGCGCGAACAGGCGCCACGCCAGCGGCACTGCGGCCAGGCTAAAAAGTTGGAGGATTAACCACCAGGATAACGTTGCCAGCATAGTCACCGTTTGGAAGCGAATCGTTCCCGGTTACGCGCCGGGCGTCCACCGGCATCTGTACCGGCGGCAATTCTAGCATGACGGCAAGCTACTGCCAAACCACCTTGTCCGATCGCTCAATCTGCTACAGTGTTCAGATAATCTCCGGACTCAGGGCTTTAGCCGGTCGTGCTCGTTGCCCAGAGAAACCGACTGACACTTGCACCTACCCAAACCGCAGGTGCCGTGCAGGCGAGCCTCTACTCCAGTGCGCACAAAGCCAAAATCGCTATCTGCCGAGCTGTAGCTCAGCGCTTGACATGATAGATCGTCACCGCGGGGTTTTGGTAGGCGACCTCAAGTTCACCCAGTTCCGCCATGACGTCAAACTTACGCAATGCATCGGCCGAGAAGAGCAGGCGTTCAAGCTGACCGATGTAGACGTAGCCCACATGCAGGTCTTTCAATAATACCCTGGCGCGCGCGATGTCCGTGGTGCTGAAGAACTCTTTGCCTTGATCAAACCGGCGGCCCACCTGGTCGCCCGGCCGCTGCTCGTACTGGTGCTGGCCGACGAAGGTCGGAAAACCGGTCAGGCTCGCCACGCGCAGCCCACCCGCCCGGTAATAGTCGTAGCCCACCGGCAGGCCATCCACTTCGTAGCCGCCCGCAGGGGCTTCCGCAATGACAGGGGTCCCGGTCACGTTGTCGAGCAGCCAACGGATCGCCTCTCGCTCGGGAGCAAGCTGGACGGCGTGCTCGCCGCTGGGCCAGGTGTAGCGGCCGACCGTCATGTACGCGGTGCCATCCAGCGTGCCGAGCGGTGGCCGGGCGCCGGGGAAACGGTCATCCACGCGAGCCGGAATGCCGACCACCAGGAAGACCAGCCCCCCTGCCAGCATCACCCCCAGCACGGCACGGACCGGTACGCCGATCCAGCGCGGCGCACGCGCGGCCGCGGCCCACACGACCGGCAGCATCACCCCGCCCGCCAGTGCCAGGAAGAGCCAGGCCGGCACGGAGAACTTGAAGAGCGTGTTCATCCGGTACCAGTCGCCGCCCGCCAGGAAGTCGCGCAGGTAAACCAGCTCGGCGCCGGCGATGATGCTCAGCCCCAGCGCCAGCAGAAGTGCAACCGCAGCCTCGCCCGCAGAGGCTTTGCGCCGGAACGCGAGCGGCAGGGCCAGACAGAGTGGCAGTGCCGCGATCGCCGCGGTCGGTCTTCCCGCGCCCGCCAGCAGCGCGACAAAGCCCAGCAGCCCGAGCAGGGCGACGAGGCGGTTGCGGTTGTACGAGGATGCAGGCTTATCGGAAATCGTGAATGGGCTGGGTGCGACTCCCTGATCCGGGTTATCTGTCAAACCTGTCTCAGCAATGTCCCCCTCATCGATGGTAACTTCGTCCCTCGGA
>JBFZEL010000472.1:0-3101 GCA_041306925.1 Lysobacterales bacterium | reverse complement strand
CAATGATTCAGCGGCAGCCTGTTCGGCTGCAATGGCAGTTTCAGAGTTCGTGGTGGCCAAATCCAGCGTCGACTGATCCGATAATTTACGCGCAAACATCACCTGCGCACGTTTCAGGTTGGCTGCGGCATTTTTGGCAGAAGCCCGGGCGGATTCCAGGTGTGCGCGTGCCTCGCGTATGGTTTCGGTTCGCGGTCCACGCTCGAGTTCGGCCAGGCGCGCCGCAGACTGGTCCCTGAGCGCAAGTTGTTGCGCCAGTATTCTTTCCAGCCGGGCCGGGTCCTGTTCAAGGATCAGGTCGCCCGCATTCAGCATCTGGCCGTCCTGCACGTGGATCGCGATGATGGGCTCGTTGCTTTCAACGGCGACTTCGATCCGGTCGCGCTCGAGCGTGCCGACCATGAAGGTCCTGTCCGCACCGTCGCAGGCGCCGAGGGTTAACAACAGCAGGGGAATTAAGCAAATTCTGTCTTTCATCGGGTCATACCTTGCCTGAGCAACTGCGTGATCTGTTGCTTGAGAACTTCAATGCCTGGTTCGTCGTACCTGATGCCGAGCACCGGTTCGGCCAGGCTGCGGGCCACGAAGGGAAATATGGAAATCGCAATGAGCAACAGCGCCGCAACTGCCGGGTCGGAATCTGCGCGCATGCGGCCCGCCGCCTTTTCCCGGTCGAGCAGGGCGGGCAGGGCGCCGCCGAGACGTGGCGCCCAGTTATCCACAAAGTACTGTTGCATCTCACCGCCGGGCAGAATCACTTCACGTAACAGCAGACGGGGCATGTTGGGGTGTGCGGCGGCCATCGCAACCAACAATCCGGCTATCGACTCCGGTGCTGCGCCAGAAGCGTTTTTCATCCCGGCGATGGCGTTGCCCAGTGGCTCCACGGCCCGTTCCAGCACGCTTTGCAGCAGGCCCTTTTTTTGTCCGAAGTAGTAATGCACGAGGGCAGGGTTGACGCCGGACCTGTCGGCGATATGGCGTATGGATGTGGCGGCATAACCGTTTTCGGCAAACATGACTTCGGCGGTGTCCAGGATCTGTTTTCTAAGATCCTGCTGGTCCGTGTCGGCGGGCCGGCCACGGGCGCGTTCGGGTAGTTGTGCGCTTCGGTTCATGTTTTTATATTAATTAAACGACTAATTAATTACAAGTCGAAGTGTGCTTGTGCGAGTTAAAGTGTGCTTGCACGGCGTAATCTGTAAAATCGGCCGCTATGGATAACGGCGGGAAAAAGGACCTGGACAGGACATTGGCGGTGGCGCCGATGATGGACTGGACCGACCGGCATTGCCGTTATTTCCACCGCCTGCTGGCGCCCTCGGCGCTTTTGTACACGGAAATGGTCAGCACCGGCGCGATCATCCACGGTGATGCCGACCGTTTCCTGGCCTACAACCCGGAGGAAAAACCCCTGGCCCTGCAGTTGGGTGGCAGTGATCCTGCGGACCTGGCGGTCTGCGCCCGCATTGCCGAACAGCGTGGTTTCAGTGAAATCAACCTCAACGTCGGTTGCCCGTCCGACCGGGTGCAACTCGGCCGCTTCGGCGCCTGCCTGATGCTGGAACCGGAACTGGTCAGCGCCTGCATGAAGGCCATGCAGGACGCGGTTGCAATCCCGGTCACCATCAAGACCCGCCTGGGTGTGGATGACCACTACAGCTATCAATACGTCTCCGAATTTGTCGGCAAAATTGCTGAGACGGGTTGCAGGGTATTCATCATGCACGCCCGCAAGGCGTTGCTGGCGGGCTTGAGTCCGAAGCAGAACCGTGCAGTGCCGCCACTGCACTACGACTGGGTCTACCGGCTCAAGCAGGACTTTCCGCAGCTTGTGTTCGTCATCAATGGCGGGATCGACACGGTCGCGGCGGTTAAAGGACACCTGCAACACGTCGATGGTGTCATGTTGGGCCGGGCTGCGTATCATACGCCCTGGTTGCTGGCGGAGTGCCAGCAGCAGTTGTTTGGCGGGCAGCCAAAAACACGCGAGGAAGTCATCGAAGCCATGCATGCCTATCTTGCCAGACAGATCAGCCGGGGTGTCGCGGCAAAACACATCAGCCGGCACCTGCTGGGTCTGTTCCAGGGATTGCCGGGCGCGAGGGCATGGCGGCGTTACCTGAGTGAAAATGCCTGCAGGGATGACGCCGATACCGGCTTGCTCAGGCAGGCGCTCGCCGCCATGCAGCGCGCTGCCGTTGGATCTGGTCAGCACGCGGCACAACCACTGTGATCGTCGATAATCCCGCGGATTTCCTGCACAGGCTGGCGGCCGCTGACCTGCCAGCCGTCGGCCCGGCCTGCGCAAAGGCCGTTTTCCTGGTGGAACCTGCCGATTTCACCGTGAACACGGAATCGGCCATTGACAACCACTATATGGACCTGACCCACGTTGCGGATTCCCAGCGGGCGCTCGAACAGGCGCGGGCCCTTGCCGATCTGATTGCAAACCAGGGTATCGAAGTGGTCCGGTTTCCCGGCAGGCGCGAGGCGCCAGACGGGGTTTTCCCGAATAACGTTTTCGCCACGACCACCGATCGCCTGATCGTCGGTCACATGCTGCGGCCGAGCCGGCAACTGGAGGCCGAGAGACCGGACATCCGCGCGTATTTCAGCTCGAGGGGATACCGGGAAATCGATCTGAGCCATGCCGACCTGGTGGCCGAACTGACCGGCGCACTGATCATCGATTCCGCGCGCCGGATCGGATTTTGCGGTATGACCGGGCGGGTCAACCGTGCCGGGCTCGAGGCGATGCACGATGCGTTTGGCCTGAAACTGACCTTCAGTTTTGATTTGCGTCCCGAGGAGTATCACACCAACGTCATCATGATGGTGCTGGCAAGCCGCGCCTGCGTGATGTATCCGGGCGGGTTCAGCGACCCGGCAGTAGCTGCGGCGATCGCCGCGGCTTTCCCCGGCCGCACGCTGGTATTGAATAGCGCGGAGCAGCACGCCTTCGCCGCCAACTGCATCGCCCTGACCGAAACCGACCTGTTCATGAGCCAGACCGCCTTCGCTGCCCTGCGTGATTCAAGCCGCCGCCTGCTGCAGGACTGGGGCTTCACGATCCACAGCACACCTTTGGACGAGATCGA
>JBFZEL010000471.1:0-2960 GCA_041306925.1 Lysobacterales bacterium | reverse complement strand
GTGATGCCGGCATCCGGCCAGGTGTTGAAGTGGACGCCGTTGTCGGTCGAATACATGACGATGGTGTCTTCGGCGATGCCGAGCTCATCGAGCTTGTTCAGCATCAAGCCGATGTTTTCGTCGTGTGCGACCATCGCGTCATTGTAGTCACCCTGGCCACTCTTGCCCTTGTGCTTCTCGGCGACGTGGGTCCGGAAGTGCATGGCCGTCGTGTTGTACCAGAGAAAAAAAGGCTTTTCCGCCGTGTGCGCTTCGTCGATGAAGCGCAGCGCATGTGCCGTTACTTCGTCGTCGACAGTTTCCATCCGCTTCTTCGTCAGCGGCCCGGTGTCCTCGATGCGTCCGTCCGCAAAGCTGTGGATCACCCCACGCGGGCCAAACCGCTTCCTGAACGCCGGGTCCTTCGGGTAATCGGGATCCTCGGGCTCTTCCTCGGCATTGAGGTGGTAGAGGTTGCCAAAGAACTCGTCGAAACCGTGGTTTGTTGGCAGGAACTCGTCCTTGTCCCCAAAATGGTTTTTTCCGAACTGGCCGGTGGCATAGCCATGCGGCTTGAGTAACTCGGCGATGGTGGGGTCTTCCGGCTGCAGGCCGGTGCTGGCTCCGGGCACCCCTACCTTGGTCAGACCCGTGCGGAGCGGGTTCTGGCCGGTCATAAAGGCGGCCCGTCCCGCGGTGCAACTCTGCTGGGCATAGTAGTCGGTGAAAGAGACGCCTTCGTTGGCCACGCGGTCGATGTTGGGTGTGCGGTAACCCATCTGACCGCGATTGTTAAAGCTGATGTTCCACCAGCCTACGTCATCACCCCAGAGAACCAGGATGTTTGGTTTTGTCGGTTTAGTCATTTCAAGTTCCTTTGATTGGTTTTGCAGTTGATAATATCATCTATGCAAGTCGCTACTCGGGACGCAACGATACAATAAAAAAGCGGCAATGCCTACTGGGATAAATACGTTGGCAATTACACTACTCCCAACGTTCACAAGCCGGTCTCGCGCAGTCCGCCACCACACCCGTGGCGACTAGGGGGTACCCGTGATTAGCGAAGCAGAATTAACTACCTCGAATTCCTTATCCACCCTTAGAAAAATTGTATCAAAGTACAGGAAGCATTAAAACCATATTGCCAGAAACCCAAATGTATTGGAACGCACTTTTCATCAATAGGTTGCCTGGCTATCAGCGAGTTGTAGCGGCATTTGCCCGGTGAAGGCTGGAATCTACCTCTTCACCAATCTATTTCACACCATTTATGACATCTGGGCGTAGAAAACCCTGCCGCTCTTGAACTGCGGCAGATTGACCGCGAGCGTGACGATCGTCACCGCCGGGACCGCGTTGGGGTTCGGTAGTGAGGTATCCGGGATGTTCGCCTCGGCGACGATCGTGTCAGACGTCAGCAGCGGATCATGCTCGATGTAGTCAAAGTCCCAAAAACCCTTCTCCCTGGCCCTGACGTCAACGATCCGGACGGGTTTCGCGGATGCGCCCTCGACATCGGTGAGCGAGACGATTTCACCGCGCAGGTAACGGATACCGTCATCGCGCATCGAGAACGACCCGGAAAGCCTGGCGAGCGTGTATTTATTTAACCGTTCGGTGGCATAGCGCCCGGCTTGCGCCCGGCTCTGGATCCTGGGCATTGATATCCGTTGTTCACGGACCGGCACACCGCCACCAGGCAGAGGGGTGGAATAGGGTTGGTCGACCCACTCGTCCCCCTGCGCGTCCGTGTACACAACGGTCACAACGTTTGGGACGCGCGCGAGTCCGACGATCTCCTTTGCAAATGTGCCGCCGACAACATCGCCCGGGCCTATCGAGCCAACCGGGGCCGAGCGTCGGATCGAACGGCTCAGCCCCGGCTCCGAGATAATGCCGGACGGTCCCGCCGAATAGTTCGCCATCGTGACAGCGCCGAACTCGGCCTCGTGATTTTGCATCCGGACGCCATCGGTAAAGCCGTTCCAAAGCTGCTCCCCGGCGCAGCTCGACTTCTGCTATCACTCAACCGGCCAAGATAATTGTCGTCAAACCGACCAGGTTAATTGTCGTCTAACACGCGTGGGGATGAACCGAGCACCCTCGGCTATGTGGTAAATCGGTAGGTCAATGGTTTTTGACAGGTTTGCACGGCGTGTGCCAGCGTCTCCTGCTAATTCAAGTGGGACAACAGCGGCCACAGTGGGCCTTTTGTTTCCTCGGTACACGGTTTTGACGCTAAACAGTTCGGGTTGCCACCGCCGGCGGCACCGTTGACGCCCTCCTTGCCGGGCCGAATACCGCTGCCTGTCCGACGCCAACTAACAACAGCATGGCGCCGGGCACCAGGTACCACGCGATTCGTGTCAGGCTGAAGGTCTCGATCATGACGATGTTCAGTCCAACGGTGAGGGCCGCGCCGACCAGCACCCCGACCAGGCTGATCAGGAAATTCTCGGTCATGAAGTAACGCATGATTACAGCCCGGGTGGCCCCCAGCGCCCGCCGCGTGCCGATCTGCCGGGTGCGGCGGTTGACGCTGAAACTCGCCAGCCCGACGATGCCCAGCGAGGTGATCGCGATCAGCAGTACGATGGTAAAGGTCAGTATCTTGATCATCGAGGAGTCCTGGCGGTAACTCCTTTCGCGGGTTTCATCCATGCTCCGTGGGGACCGCACGATACGGTCCTTGCTTGAATCCGCGAGGAGCTTCTCGACCTGCGGCATCAGTTCGTCACGTTTGCCGGGTTCGGCGCGGATGATGTAACGGGTGGCGCCGAACAGGGTATGGTTGGGCACGAGCATGACGCGCTCGACACCGTCCCAGCCATTCCACGGCGCCTGCATCTGCTCGATGATGCCGGTGATCGTAAGCGGTTCGTTGTCATTGATGTAGACCGTCTTGCCGAGGGCGCCATCCGGGTCGTCGGGATACAGCGTCGCGGCCATCGCGCGGGTGATGATGGTCCTGTCGGGCC
>JBFZEL010000470.1:0-7312 GCA_041306925.1 Lysobacterales bacterium | reverse complement strand
GGGATGCAGGAGGTAGAGCTACGCAGGAGCAGTTGCCGAGGAGCGGTGCCTCTCAAGTTAGCACTGCTTATGAAAAGGGGTATGGGCGCAAAACTCGGGATGAGATTTGTGGATTCTGCGGGCTTTAACAGCGCGTACATTACAACCTTCACGGGTTACAATACCCGCTTCAATCAGGGCAACACACATGCACGCTGTTATTCTCGCAGCCGGTCGCGGCAACCGCCTGGCAGAATTCAACCCCGATGGCCGGCCAAAATGCCTGCTGGAATTCGGTGGGCGGAGTTTGCTGGCGCGACAGTTGGATGTTCTCTTCCAGTGTGGCGTCAGGCAGGTCACGCTGGTGGTGGGATATGAGGCCGATCTGATCATCGATCATGTGGGCATGCTGGCTGCGCGTCCTGAAGTGGCATTTGTCTACAACCCGGCCTTTCTCAAGGGCAGCGTTCTGAGCCTGCTCGCCGCCCGGGAAGTCATGACGGCTGGTGAGGACGTGCTGGTTCTGGATGCGGACGTTTTGTTCCACCCGCAGATCATGCACACGCTTATCGGCTCCCGGCACCCGAATTGCTACCTGCTCGACCGGCATTTTGCTGCCGGTGATGAACCCGTCAAAATCGCCATCCATCAGGGTCAAATGGTTGAGTTCAGGAAAACCCTGCCGGCCGGTCTTGCGTTCGACACACTCGGTGAATCGGTCGGTTTTTTCAGGTTCAAT
This sequence comes from Lysobacterales bacterium, assembly GCA_041306925.1. Classification (GTDB taxonomy): domain Bacteria; phylum Pseudomonadota; class Gammaproteobacteria; order Xanthomonadales; family SZUA-36; genus SZUA-36. The sequence goes on along the minus strand of JBFZEL010000470.1, from coordinate 6,594 downwards.
GCTGAAATTGCCGCGGAAATCTCCAGAACGTGTTCCAGATACAATACCGAAGGCCTGTTGGATGCACCGCATGAAGAAGCTTTGCGGGACGTTTTGCTGGCCATGCCTGGCGAATTTGCCTGGGAGGATGTCAGCGGCTTGCCGTGGCTTGAAGTGGATTTTCCGGAAGATTTGGAACGGGCCATAAAAATGGTATTGCCGGCCATCAGAAAAGATTTCGCTGATTTTTGAACGGGAAGTAACAACGGTGCGAAAAACAACCCAACTGAAAAACATGTTGAACTCCGCTCAGACGGAATTCATCCTCGAGGCGCATAACGGCCTGTCTGCCCGTATCGTGGAAGAGGCCGGCTTCAAGGGTATCTGGGGTTCCGGCCTGGCGCTGTCCGCGCAGCATGCGGTCCGCGATAACAACGAGCTTTCCTGGACCCAGGTAGTGGAGCAACTGGAATTCATGACCGACGTCACCAGCATACCGATCCTGCTGGATGGTGATACCGGTTATGGGGATTTCAACAATATGCGCAGACTGGTGCGCAAGCTCGGTCAGATCGGCGTGGCCGGCGTGTGTATCGAAGACAAGCTGTTTCCGAAGACCAACAGTTTTATCCAGGGCGAGGCGCAGCCACTGGAAAACATCCAGACCTTTTGCGGCAAAATCCAGGCGGGCAAGGATTCACAGGCCGACGATGATTTCTGCATTGTCGCCAGGGTTGAGGCCTTTATCGCCGGTTGGGGTCTCGACGAGGCCCTGAAGCGGGCGGAGGCCTACCATGCCGCCGGCGCCGATGCCATCCTGATCCACAGCAAACACAGCCAACCTGACCAGGTGCTGGGTTTTGCCGCCGAGTGGGCCAGGCGTTGCCCGCTGGTGATCGTCCCGACCAAATACTACGCGACGCCGACCGAGGTGTTTGAACAGGCCGGCATCAGCCTGGTGATCTGGGCCAACCACATGATTCGCGCCAGCATCACCGCCATGCAAACGACGGCTGCGAACATATATGCGACGCGCTCACTGGTTGAATGTGAAGAGCGTATCGCCTCTGTTGCGGAGATATTCCGTCTGCAGGGTGCGGATGAACTGCTGGAGGCGGAGAAACGCTATGCCCGCGGCGGCAGTCACCCGGTATCCGCCATCGTGCTGGCCGCATCCCGTGGCCAGGGCATGGACGAACTGACCCGCGACAAGCCAAAGGTGATGCTGCCGGTCGCCGGTGTGCCGGTGCTGCGGCGCCAGATCGACAAATTCAAGAAACAGGGCGTCAATGATATAACCGTCGTTGCCGGTTATCGCTCTGACGCAATCGACGTGCAGGGCGCGAAAATCCTGATAAACAAAAATTGGGAGACGACCGGCGAACTCGCGTCATTGGCCTGTGCGCTGGACAGCATCACCACCGATACCGTGATTATCTATGGTGATTTATTGTTCCGCTCGTACATGTTGCACAATTTGCTCGATTGGGAAGCCGGATTGCTGGTGGCCGTGGATTCGTCACTGCTTGCAAATGTCGTTGGAAATGCACATGACCTTGCCTATTGTTCGGCACCGGACAACCGCGCCATGTACCAGCAGAAAGTGACCCTGGAGCGGGTTTCAACCGAGCAGGAAATCGAGGGCAGGCAACCGGATGGCCGCTGGATTGGTATGCTGCGCGCGTCGGGTAAAGGCTGTGGCCAATTGCGGTCTGCGGTGCAGGAACTGAAGCAGCGTAAGGACTTCGATACCCTCGGCATACCGGATTTGCTCAACCGGTTGATCGACAATGGGCACCCGCCGCAGGTGCAGTATGTCAACGGACACTGGATGGATATCAACAACCTGGGCGACCTGTACCGCGCGGGAACGTTTGAACAAATTACCGGTGAGTGAACACACCATCATTGCAGTGGAATTATCTTGATAGAAGCAAGTGAATTCGCGGGACCAGCCAGGGAGTTGGGGTTTGATTTCTGGGCGGGAGTGCCATGCTCCTTTTTGACGCCCTTCATCAATTACACCATCGCCGCTACCGGCTTGACCTATATCTCCTCCGCCAATGAAGGCGATGCGGTCGCAGCCGCAACCGGTGCGGCGCTGGGCGGGCGCCGTGCGGTGGCGATGATGCAGAATTCCGGCCTGGGCAATGCGGTCAGTCCGTTGACCTCTCTGAACCACGTGTTTCGCATCCCGATATTGCTCATCGTGACCTTGCGCGGCGAACCCGGCAGACCGGATGAACCGCAGCACGAGTTGATGGGGCAGATAACACCGGAAATCCTGGATGTGATGCGCATACCGTGGAGTTGGTTTCCCGATTCGAAGGACCAGGTGGCAAATACCCTGCGAACCGCCGTCAATTACATGGATACGAACGGCCGGCCCTATGCGCTGATCATGAGAAAGGGCTCGGTGGCGCCAAACCCGTTAAAACAGAACGCGGGCAGTCCAGGACCCGGATCCGGCAAGCGGCATGAAACCAGCGGAAACGGGCTGGGTCTGCCGAGCCGGCGCCATGTCCTCAAGCAACTCGTGGCCGCAACCGATACGTCGGATACGGTCCTGATCGCCTCGACCGGTTTCAATGGCCGCGAGTTATACGCTATCGCGGATCGCCCGAACCAGCTGTACATGGTCGGCTCGATGGGTTGTGCAGCCTCGCTGGGCCTGGGTCTTTCACTGGTGAGACCGGACAAGAAGATCATCGTCATCGATGGTGACGGTGCAGTGCTGATGCGGATGGGTAACATGGCGACGGTGGGGGCCTACGGCGGTGATAATTTTTATCACGTGTTGCTGGATAACCACGTCCACGAATCGACCGGCGGCCAGGCGACCGTCAGTTCGACGCTGGATTTCCGGGCGCTTGCCGTCGCCTGTGCCTACCGGAGTGTTTTTCCGGGAGCGGACGCTGCGCCGGATTTCGCCCGGTTTTTGCAGTCAGCGGCACCGGCCTTTCTGCACGTGGAAACCAGCCGGGGAGTACCCGAAGATCTGCCGCGCCCGCGTGTGGCGCCGGCGGAAGTCGCAAGGCGCCTGATGCAACACCTCGATGTGCGTGCAGCATGGCTGAGCCTCCGGTAATGCCTGACCGGACCGCTGCCGTGCATTGCCGCGGATAAAACACTCATATCAGGCGCTGAAATCAAGTAAAATCTGCGCCTGTTAACGGAGGGCAGCAAATGGTTAAAGAGCGGATCGCAATGATGGGGAAACGTGACGGACTGCTGGGTTGGTTCGATCAAATTCGCTTCAATGAAATCCTGCGCCAGGTGATCGGTTTGTTGCTGGTCGCCGTCTGTGCCAATTTTGCCAGGCCGGATACCGGAACCGTGGCCATTGGACTGGCGCTGGCCGGCATAGGCCAGGTCTTCCGTATCTATGCCGCCGGCTACATTTTCAAAAATAAACAACTGGCTTCAAACGGACCCTATGCGCTGGTGCGGCATCCGCTGTACCTTGGCAACATCATCATCCTGATGGGTTTTACCATTGCGTCCGCCAACCTGTACGTGGTCGCCGGCGTGATCGTGTTTTTTCTGATCTGGTATCCGGCGGCCATTGCCTATGAAGACAGCAAGCTGGAAAATATTTTTGGCGAGGAATGGCGTGCCTGGAGCAGGAATATCCGGGCCTTGATCCCCGGGCGTGTCCGCCTGGCGGATCTCGGGGTGAGCGGTTGGGATACCTACCAGTCGCTGATCCGCAACGGAGAATTGCCAATTTCACTTTACCTGCTGAGCTGTGGAATATGGCTGTGGGTCGTCAGCCACGCCCTCTAGCCGCCGTCGACGCATGCCGATCCTGCTTATTCCGGTTCCATTCAGGCCACCCGCGTGAGACCGATACTTCTCAATCCAGGCCCGGTTTCGTTAAGTGAAGGCGTGCGCGGGGCCGTGGCGAGTTTAGACCTGTGTCATCGCGAACCGGAATACTTCGATCTGCAGGATGCGGTCATCCAGGGCCTGCTGAACGTGTACGGCTGTGACCTTAAGACATGGGCCGCTGTCTTGCTCGGCGGTTCAGGCACTGCAGCCATCGAAGCGATGCTGGCCTCGCTGTTGCCGACTGACGCGCATGTGCTGGTGCTTGAAAACGGTGTCTATGGTGAGCGTTTGAGCCGGATTGCCCGCATACACGGTATCCGCAGCCAGGCGCTCAAGGCCGGTTGGGGTGAGTCACATGATTTGCAGGCTCTCTCCGAATTGCTCGCGACGGGTGATTTCTCACATGTCCTGGCTGTGCATCATGAAACCACCACCGGTCGTCTGAACCCGGTGGAAGCGATCGCCGTACTGTGTACAAAATTCAACGTCCGGTTATTGCTGGATGCGGTCTCGAGTTTTGGTGCGGAGGACCTTCCATTCAACCAGGAATCCTTGCAGGCGATCGCCGCCACCGCCAACAAGTGTCTGCACGGTATACCCGGTCTGGCGATGGTAGTGTGCCGGCAAACCGCGCTGCAACAGCCTATCGAGCCACGCACCCTGAGCCTGCATCTGCCCGCCTGGGCCGAGCAGCAGGCCAAGCGCTCGACCCCGTTCACGCCGCCGGTCAATGCCTTGCTCGGTCTCGCCCAGGCCTTGAAGGAACTCGAAAAACATGGCGGCTGGCAAGCACGCCGGTTGCGCTACCTTGAACTGGCCGCGCGTGTCGCCGGGGTCTGCAGGCAACTGGGAGTCGCGGAATGGTTGCCGGGGGGAGAAAGTTCCTGTGTCCTGCGCAGTTATCACCTGCCCGCCGGCATGACCTACAATCAGCTGCACGATGGTTTGAAACAGCAGGGCTTTGTGATCTATGCCGGCCAGGGCCGGCTGGCCGCCCAACTGTTCAGGATTTCAACCATGGGTGAGATCAGCGATTACGACATGGCCAGGCTTGAACAGGCGCTGAGACGGGTGATCGCAGGCGCGGAGAATTGACGATGGGAAAATTGAACAGATCGAATCCGGCTTTAGCCAGGCTGTTATTGACGGTTTTGCCCAGCCTGCTGTTGCTGCCGTCACCGGCGCTGGCTTACCTCGATCCGACGACCGGCAGTATGCTCATTTCAGCCATCGTGGGATTGTTTGCCTCGCTGGTGCTGGCAATCAGGACCTATTGGTACCGCATCAAGGCCTTTTTCAGGCGCAAACCTGTCGAATCGGATACCAACGATGGGGCTTCGTAAGGCCTGGGCGGGTTGGCGCCAGTACCGCAAGTTACCGGCGGATTGGCGCAATATCGTCATCTATTCCGAGAGCGGCCAGGACTGGCATTATTTTGAGCCGCTCATCACCGTACTCAACGATGAGCTGAAGCGCAGGGTCACTTACATCACCTCCGATCCCCGCGATACCGGTCTCAGCCGGCAACACGAATTATTCAGGTGCATATACATTCCGGAAGGCTTTTTCCTGACCCTGCATTTCAATTTCCAGAAGGCGGACGTGGTCGTGATGACCATGATGGACCTGGGTAATTTTCAGCTGAAAAAGTCGATAAACCCGGTCCATTACATTTACCTGTTCCACTCGCTGGGCAGCACCCACATGGTCGACCACGCCAATTCCTACGACGCCTACGACAGCCTGTTCTGCGCCGGTCCGCAGCACGTGGCCGAGTTGCGCAAACGTGAGCAGATGATGGGTCTCAAGCCACGCAACCTGTTTGCGTACGGACACCCAAGGCTGGAGGATCTGTTGGTGGTGGCCATGTCCTACCAGTTGAGCGCGACCCAGGCTGAATCGTCATCGACCATCACGGTTCTGATTGCGCCGACCTGGGGTGACCAGTCCATTTTCAATACCTGTGGTGACGAGTTGACCGGCCTGTTGCTGGATGCGGGTTACCGCGTGATCGTCCGGCCGCATTACCAGACCCTGAAAAAGACGCCCGGGGTCATCGCAAACCTGCGCGCGAAGTACGGTGCTCGTAAAAACTTCGAGTACCAGGACCGCATGGGTGAAAGTGACAGCCTGTTCCGCTCGGACATCCTGATCTGCGACTGGTCGGCCATGGCCATCGAGTACGCTCTCGGTCTGGAAAAACCCGTGCTGTTTATCGATCTGCCCCGGCGTGTGCGTAACCCGGACTGGCAGGCGCTGGAAATTGAGCCGCTGGAAGTCGCTTTCCGTCCATTGGCGGGCGCTATCGTCTCGCCGCAAAAGCTGATTGAGATTCCTAAGAAGATCGACCAGTTGCTGCAGGACCAGGACAGCTTCAGGCAGCGCATGCAAAAACTGCGTGCACAAATGGTCTTCAACATCGGCAACAGTATCCAGGTTGGGGCCGCGGAAATCGCGCGGTTGGCGGATGAGAAAGCATCTGAACGCAAAGCCGGAAAGTAGCCGAGTGCCAAGTACCGTGACCCATAGATTTCGACACAACCAGAGCCCCCCGGATGTGCCGGGACAAGGCGCACCGCGCAGGCAATGGCCCAGCCCTTGGCAAGCGGTGCAACGCGGTACCGGTGCATCCGGGGGGCTCCCTTCGGGCGGGCCGCTGACCAGCCAGCTGCGGCGTTGCGCTGGCTGGAAATGGGGCCCGCCATTCCGGCGCCAGCGCGCCTTGCATCTGACCGGTCAGCGACCCGCTGGTTGTGTCGAAATCTATGGGTCACGGTACTAGTA
>JBFZEL010000469.1:0-5878 GCA_041306925.1 Lysobacterales bacterium | reverse complement strand
CTGATGTTGCAGCGTATCCAGTGGTTGCAGTGACCGGAAATCCAGACCCAGGCGTTGCTGGATGGGCTGGCCGTCGTCGTCGGATGGCAGTGACCAGAGACCGCCCCAGATACCGGCGGGCGGACGCCGTTCGAGCAGCACCCTGCCGTCATCGTCGGTGAGGATCAGCATCCGGAAGGATTTTTTGCCGATCTTCAATGCTGGACGCCGGGCGGGGAATTCGCCGACGCGACCGCTGGCGTATGCCCTGCAGGTCTGGCTGACGGGGCAGCGGGGGCAGGCCGGTTTTGTGCGTGTGCACAGGGTTGCGCCGAGATCCATGACGGCCTGGGTGTAATCGGCGCCGCGATAGGCTGGCAGCAGTTCTTCGGCGGCCAGCCACAATTGCCGGTGAGTGTCCGGTTTACCCGGCCAGCCTTCCACCGCTGCGTGGCGGGCGAGCACCCGTTTGACATTGCCGTCGAGGATCACGGCCGGCCTGTCGTGAGCCTGTGAATAGATGGCATTGGCGGTGCTCGCGCCGATACCCGGCAGGGCGGCCAGCGCTGCCGGGGCTTCGGGAAGTTGCCCGGCGTGGTTTGCCACGCAGATCCTGGCGGTCTGCAACAGGTTGCGGGCGCGCGCGTAGTAACCGAGACCCGACCAGCAGGCCAGTACATCATCCGTGGTTGCAGCGGCGAGACTCCGCATATCAGGATAGCGCCCGATAAAGCGTTCGAAGTAGGGGATCACGGTCTTGACCTGGGTCTGCTGCAGCATGATCTCGGCGATCCAGACGCGGTACGCGCTGCGCGGATGCTGCCAGGGCAGGTCCTTGCGGCCGTGTTTGTCCCACCAGCCGAGCAGTTGTGCCGAGAAAGTCAAAACGCCCCTTAGTCCAGCGGCAGGATGGCGTTGATAAAGGTGCCAGCATCGAAAGGCCGCAGGTCTTTGGCCGCCTCACCGACACCGATGTAACGGATCGGGATGCCGAGTTCACTGGCGATGGCGAACAGCATGCCGCCGCGGGCGGTGCCATCCAGCTTGGTGATGGCGATACCGGTGACCTTGACCGCCTCGTTGAAATGCCGGGCCTGGTTCAGGGCGTTGCTGCCGGTGCCGGCGTCCACCACCAGCATCACTTCGTGCGGCGCGGTCTCGTCGACACGGGCGATGACACGGCGGATCTTTTTCAATTCTTCCATCAGGTTGGACTGGGTATGCAGACGCCCGGCGGTATCGGCGATCAATACGTCGATGCCACGTGCCCTGGCCGATTGCATGGCATCAAAGATGACGGCCGCGGCATCGGCGCCGGTACCCTGCGACACCACCGGCACATCGTTGCGTGCGCCCCACGATTTCAGTTGCTCGACGGCAGCGGCGCGGAAGGTGTCGCCCGCCGCCAGCATCACCATGAGACCTTCTTCCTTGTAGCGTTGCGCCAGCTTGCCGATGGTGGTGGTCTTGCCGGCGCCATTGATGCCGACCATCAGGATCACGAACGGTTTGCGGCTGCTATCCACCGCCAGCAGTTGTTCGCACGGCTCGATCAGTTCGTATAGCTCGGCCTGCACCGCCGGTAACAGCGACTGCGGATTACTGATCGTGCCGTTGCGGATCGCGCTGCGCAGGTTGTTCATTATCGTGAGGCTGGCCTTGACACCGACATCGGCGGTCAGCAGGGCAGTCTCGAGTTCATCCAACAGGTCTTCGTCGATGTCGTTGTGACCGCTGACCAGCGCTTTGAGACGCTTGCCGATGGTGTTGCGCGAGTTTCCCAGCAGTTTTTCCAGCGGGTCTATGCCGGATTGCTCGACCGGTCGAAGCTGCACATCCTGCAACACACCCGGCTTTTTGTCTTTCTTTTTGAATATGCGGAACATGAGTTTGGACTTAACCCCTGGCGCTAAAAAGCGATATGCTAGCAGCTTGACCGGTTAAAAACAGAATGAACAGAGGCTCTTTAACATATGAGCAAATCTGGGAAAAACAATAGCGTACGAATCATCGGCGGTGACTGGCGCGGCCGTCGCCTGCAGGTTGCCGACGTCCCCGGCCTGCGGCCCAGCGGCGACCGCTGCCGCGAAACCCTGTTCAACTGGTTACAACCCTGGACCCTCGCCGCGGATTGCGCCGACCTGTTTGCCGGTACCGGCGCACTGGGCTTCGAGGCCGCCTCACGCGGCGCTGCGTCCGTGCTGATGATTGAAAAACACCCGCGCGCGCAGGACCTGCTGCGCCAGGGCATCGAACAGCTACAGGCCGTGCAGGTCAGGCTGCAGAGCGGCGGGGCGCTGGCGCTGATCGAAGACTTCAAGACCGACAGCTTCGACATCGTATTTGTAGACCCGCCGTTTGACAGCAACCTCGCCGGTCTGGTGCTGGAAAGACTGGACAAGACCGGCTGCGTGCGGCGTGGCGGATTCGTCTACATCGAATCACCCGCGCAAAAAAGCGTTGCCCCGCCGCCGGGATGGCGGGTGTGGCGCGACCAGCAGATCGGTGAGGTCCGCATGCAGCTTTTCCGCAGGCAGAGCCTCGATGACGAGAGAACTTTACCGGAAGACGGGTCTGATCAATGGTTTAATCCCGCACCGCAACAGGGTTAGAATAGCTGTCCTTTACGGTTCAGCAGGAAAAGCAGTTGGAAAATAACCCCCGCCTGGCGGTCTACCCCGGTACATTCGATCCCATCACCCATGGGCATACCGACCTGGTTACGCGGGCCGCGCGGGTCTTTGATCACCTGATCGTGGCAATTGCCGAGAGCCCGCACAAGACCCCGTTTTTCAGTCTCAAGAAACGCATCGAACTGGCGGAGAGCCAGATCGGTCACCTTAAGAACATTTCGATCGTCGGGTTCAAAATCCTGCTGGTCGATTTTGTCAGGGAAAACGGCGCCGGTGTCATCGTCCGCGGACTGCGCGCAGTTTCAGATTTTGAATACGAATTCCAGTTGGCCAGCATGAATCGCAACCTCTGTTCGTCGGTCGAAACCATGTTCCTGACGCCCGATGAAAAGTATGGGTTCATCTCCTCTACGCTGGTGCGCGAAGTGGCCCGGCTCAACGGCAATGTCTCCCAGTTTGTCGGCGCGGAAATCGAGGCCGCGCTGAGGGAACAATTCGGCTTTGCCGGCAGGACCTGACCGAACGTGGCGTTAACGATCACCGCAGAATGCATCAACTGCGATGTGTGCGAGCCGGAATGCCCCAACCAGGCCATCTACCAGGGCCTCGAGATATACGAGATCAACCCCATGCTGTGTACCGAGTGCGTGGGCCATTTTGATACACCGCAATGCGTGGAAGTCTGTCCGGTCGAATGTATTCCCAAAGACCCGCAGCACGTGGAAACCGAGGAGCAACTGTGGGTCAAATACCGCAATCTGATTGGCAAGGCAACGTTGTGAAAGTCCGTCTCTGCCTGATTGTCCTGCTGGTTTTTTTAGTCCAGCCACTGTACGCCGGCCAACCCGGCAAGGCGGCGATCGCCAGCGCCCATTACCTGGCCACCGAGGCCGGGCACGAGATCCTGGCCCAGGGTGGTAATGCGTTTGACGCGGCTGTTGCCGTCAGTGCCGTGCTGGCGGTGGTCGAGCAGACCAGTTCCGGCATCGGCGGTGGCGCGTTCTGGCTGATACACCGGGCCTCCGACGGCTTTGAGACCATGATCGACGCCCGCGAAATGGCGCCGGCGCTGGCCAGCACGGACATGTACCTGGCCGCCGATGGTTCGGTCAACCGCGACCTGGCGGTCAATGGCCCGCTGGCCGCGGCGATCCCGGGGGAAGTCGCCGGCCTGGACCACCTGGCAAAGCATTATGGAAAACTGCCCCTGGCGGTGAGTCTGCAACCGGCCATCCGCATCGCGCGCGAAGGTTTTCCGGTCTACACCAAGTTCCTCCGCATGTTGGAGTACGCGGAGCAGGACATGCGCCGCTGGCCGGCGGCTACCGAAGCCTTCCTGCCGGGCGGAAATTTGCCGGAAATGGGCCAGCTCATCAAGCTGCCGGACCTGGCCGTCGTGCTTGAAAAAATTGCTGCCGGGGGCCGCGACGCCTTCTACAGGGGTGAAATTGCGCAGCGCCTGGTCGATGGCGTGAACGCCGCCGGCGGCAACTGGAGCATGGCCGATCTCGAGGGCTATGTCGTCAAGGAGCGCACCCCGATCCGCACCATCTACCAGGGTTACGAACTGGTCACCGCCCCGCCACCGTCGTCCGGCGGCATCGCGATCGCCGAAATCCTGAACATCCTCGAACCCTGGCAGATTGCAACACTGGGCAAGGTACAGCGCACCCACCTGGTGGTTGAGGCCATGCGGCGCGCCTACCGCGACCGCGCGCTTTACCTGGGCGACCCGGACTTCTACCCGGTGCCGGTGAAGATGCTGACCGATCCAATGTACGCGGCCGGTTTGCGTGCCGGCATCCTGTTCGACAAGGCGACCCCCAGCAGCATGATCCCGGGCCGGGAGAATCTGCCGGAAGGCACCGACACCACGCACTTTTCGCTGATGGACGCCGAGGGCAACATGGTTTCGGCGACGCTGACGGTCAATACCCCGTTCGGATCCAAGTTCATGGTGCCGGGAACCGGGTTTGTCCTGAACAACGAAATGGACGATTTTTCCGCCAAGCACGGTGATCCAAACGCCTATGGCCTGATCGGTTTTACCGCGAATGAAATCCAGCCGCACAAGCGGCCCCTGTCCAGCATGTCACCGACCCTGATGATCGGGCCGGACAGGCAGGCCGTGATCGGCACCCCCGGCGGCAGCCAGATCATCACCATGGTGTTGCTCGGCATCCTCGATTTCATGGACGGTCAAGAGCCCGAATCATGGGTGAGTTTACCGCGTTACCATCACCAGTACCTGCCGGACAAGATCGTCGCCGAACCCGACGCCTTCACCGCGGAGGAGGTTGCCGCGCTCGAGGCCATGGGCCACACGGTGGAGGTCAGGGAGCGGCGCTGGGGTAACATGCACGGAGTGATGTGGGACAGGCAAAGCGGAAAAGTGACGGCGGCTTCCGACCCGCGGAGTGACGCCGGTAAGGCAATTGTCCGGTGACAAGTTCAGCTTATTTGCAGGAGTCGATCGTGAAGAAATTTGTTTTGGGGTTAGTCGTCACTATGGGTGCCTTGCCGGTCGCATATGCCGGCATCACGCCGGATGCAATCGACCAGGCCGCGGCGGCGGTCCAGCCACAGGTGGTCGAGTGGCGGCGCTGGTTTCATCAGAACCCGGAGCTGAGCAACCGCGAGTTCAACACCTCGAAGCACATCGCCGAAATCCTCCGTGGCATGGGCCTGGAACCGAAAACGGGGATCGCGCATACCGGCATCACCGCCCTTATCGAAGGCGGGAAGCCGGGTCCGCTGGTCGCGATCCGCACCGATATCGATGGCCTGCCGGTGACGGAGCAGACCGGGCTGCCGTTTGCTTCGACCGCCCGCGCCGAGTACAACGGCCAGGAGGTCGGGGTCATGCACGCCTGCGGCCACGATGCGCACATGGCGATGCTGCTGGGCGCGGCGAAGCTACTCAACGACATGAAGGCCGATCTGCCCGGCTCCGTCATGCTGATCTTCCAGCCGGCCGAGGAAGGTCCGCCGGCGGGTGAGGACGGTGGCGCGTCGATGATGCTGGCTGAGGGTATTTTCAAAGACCGCGTGCCGGCTGCCGTGTTCGGCATGCACGTCGGCATCAGCACGCCCGGCGGACAGTTTTCGGTCAGACCCGGCCCGATGATGGCCGCTTCGGATTTCTTTAAAATCACCGTCAAGGGCAAGGGCACCCACGGTGCGCGGCCCTGGGATGGCGTCGACCCGGTGGTCGTGTCTTCCCAGATCGTGATCGGGTTACAGACCATCGCCAGCCGCCAGGTGGA
>JBFZEL010000468.1:0-8083 GCA_041306925.1 Lysobacterales bacterium | reverse complement strand
CGGATTGTCCTGTCCGTGCGCAACTGCCGGGAAACCCGGTCAATGGCCCTGAACATCGCCAGGTCCAGGGCATTGCGTTTTTCAGCGCGGTTGAGGGTGACAAAAGCGATGCCGTCTGCGGTGCTCAGGGTGACGCAATTTTCAGTCATCGGACGGCTCTCCGCGGTTGAGACTGAACGGGGTTTGCGCCGGCAGGGTTGCGGTTCATTTCGGCCCGGTTTGCACGGCGACATCGGCGGAAGGAATGCGGAATTGGTATCATCTGGCGGAAGTTTACAACATAGCCGTGTGAGACTGCATTATGAGATCCAGCCGGGTTATCCATGTCGTCAGTTGCCACGCCGAGGGCGAGGTGGGTGACGTGATCGTCGGCGGGGTGGCGCCGCCGCCCGGTGACACGCTCTGGGAGCAACGCAGCTTTATCGAACGGGATGACAGCCTGCGCCGCTTCATGCTGAACGAACCGCGTGGCGGGGTCTTCAGACACGTCAACCTGCTGGTACCGGCCAAAGACCCGCGCGCGCAAATGGGTATGATCATCATGGAACCGGCGGATACGCCGCCGATGTCGGGTTCCAATACCATCTGCGTGGCCACCGTGCTGCTCGAAACCGGCATCGTGCCTATCACCGGGCCGCAAACCGACCTGCTGCTCGAGGCCCCCGGCGGCCTGGTCAAGGTGCGCGCCTTCTGCCGGGACGGCAAGGCGGAGCGCATCGTGCTCACCAATGTACCGTCGTTCGTGGATCAGCTGGCAGTACCGCTGAAGGTGCCGGGCCTGGGAACGCTGACCGTGCACACCGCCTACGGTGGTGACAGTTTCGTGATCGTCGATGCGCAGGCCGTCGGTATCGAGATCGTGCCGGCGAACGCGCGCGAATTGGCGGAAACCGGTGTCAGGATCACCGCTGCCGCCAACCAGCAACTGGGTTTCCGGCACCCGCTGAACGCGGCCTGGAAACATATTTCGTTCTGCCAGTTCAGCGGACCGCTCACGCAGGTGGACGGCGAATACCGCGGGGTTAACGCCGTGGCGATCCGTCCCGGCAAGATCGACCGTTCACCGACCGGCACGGGTTGTTCGGCGCGCATGGCGGTGCTGCACGCCCAGGGCAAAATGGGCGTCGGGGATGTTTACCGGGCGCGTTCGATCATCGGCTCCGAATTTGTCTGCGGGATTGAATCGGTCACGTCGGTCGGCGGCAAAGCGGCTATCGTACCCACGGTTTCAGGACGCGCCTGGATCACCGGCACGCACCAGTGGACACTGGACCCGGACGACCCGTGGCCGGAGGGCTACCGGCTCACGGATACCTGGCCGGCGCCGGCGGAGTGAAGGGGTGCGGACGTTTTCCGTGGGGACGCTGTTTTAACTGTGCAGAGCGCGCCGCCCGCAGCGCATTCTATACATTAACTATATCTTTTAACCTTTTGTATCATTTACAGATAGTATTTGTTTTCCGTGGTAAACGGAGTAATACCTGAGCTTGCCGGGAGCGTGTGCAATGACGGTGGAAATGACAATGATGGCGCCCAGCAAATAACCGTCAAGCGACGGGTACCTGCCCAGCATTACCAGCAGAGCCAGTTTCAGAAAGATCACCAGGCCACGCACCTGGACCAGCCAGAGCGGATTCGCAATGATATCGACCAGCATCATCAGGCCACCGCTGACGAGTGCCAACAGCCAGTAGCTGCGCCACAGGTCCTGCTCCAGTCCGAACAGGATACCGCCGCCGACACCGGCCACGGCCAGCAAATGCAGTGTGCGCAGGCTGATCTTTGTCCAGCGCTTGGCAGTGACTATATTCATCTTGGGTTCCGTGCACCCGCACTGATCAGGTTTGGCATCCAGCGTAGCATGACGATGGAACCATACACCAACCAACAGGACTGTGCAGCCCCGACCTGGCTGCAAGCGGGAAACGGACCTGATAATATCCGCCTGTCAACCCCGGAAAGGCATAGCAGTGTTAAAACTCATTCTCTCTTGTCTTGTGTTTGTCATGCCTGCATGGGTGCAGGCGGATGCCGTTATTCAAAATGCAGGTCCAGCAGCGGACCCGGCGGTTCAGGCTCTGATCAGCGGGCTCGAGTTGCAGGAGTCGGCGACGGCTGCGCGTGATCTTCCCGGCTGGAGCCCGCCCGTAAAGGTCGTCGTCAGGGACGACCGGCCGGAGCGGCTGGCCGAATACCAGGCCGTGGCGCCGGGTGTCGAAGTCGTCATGGTGGAAAACGTCGAGGCGGCCCGCAAAGCAGCCATCGATGCGCAGGCCGTGCTGGGCTTCTGTGACGAGGCAATCCTGTCCGCTTCGCCGCAGTTGTTCTGGGTGCAGGTCTATAGCGCAGGTGTCGAAGATTGCGTGGAACTGCCGGGTATGCGTAAGGGCGCCAAATTGCTCACCAACGGGCAGCGTATCGGTTCACCGGGTCTTGCGGAGCACGCCATTGCCATGATGATGATGCTGGCGCGGGGTCTGGATGTCTATCACACCAACCAGTTGAAAGGTGAGTGGCAGCGGCAGACGGGGCTCGAGCGCAGCGACCACATGGAACTCGAAGGACGCACCCTGCTGGTGGTCGGCCTCGGCGGTATCGGCACACAGGTGGCGAAACGCGGCCACGGCCTGGGCATGCAGGTCATCGCGATACGCAACAGCCGCCGCGAAGGCCCGGACTACGTCGAGTACGTCGGCCTGCCCGATGAGTTGAACAAGTTGGCAGCGCGCGCCGATGTGGTGATCAACACGGTGCCGTTGACCGATGCGACCTTTAGTATTTTCAACGCGGCGTTTTTTGACGCCATGCAATCTGGGGCCTTCTTTATCAGCGTCGGCCGTGGCGCCAGCACGGTCACCGACGACCTCGTCGCGGCGCTGCAATCCGGTGCCATTGCCGGCGCCGGTCTGGATGTGACCGACCCGGAACCGCTGCCCGCAGGTCACCCGTTGTGGAGCATGCCCCGGGTGATCATTACGCCACATACCGCGGGACAGTCCGACCGGGGCCGTGAGCGTCTGTATATGATGGTCAAAGAGAATCTCAGGCGCTACGTGGCGGGTGAGCCCATGTTGTCGGTGGTGGATATTGAGCGGGGCTACTAGGTCTGCCAATCACGCTATAAAGCTTCAATTTTCTGAAACCGGCTGACACCGTGTGCAGGTAAAGCCGGGTCCGGTCAGGATTTATCGCTGATTTTGCGGTTAGAATAGAATTTTTCCCTACGGGCCATCCTCCATGTCTGATTTACGCTTTTCCGGGTCCGACCGCTATGTCGCGACCGAGGACCTTAAAACCGCCGTGAATGCCGCCGTTACGCTGGGCCGGCCCATTCTGATCAAAGGTGAGCCCGGCACCGGCAAAACCCAGTTGGCCGAAGAAATTGCCCGCGGTCTGCAACGGCCCTTGTTGCAATGGCATATCAAATCGACCACCAAGGCACAACAGGGTTTATACGAATACGATGCCGTCGCCAGGCTCAGGGATTCGCAACTGGGTGACGGGCGCGTGCACAATATTGCCAATTACATCGTCAGGGGCCCCATGTGGGAAGCCTTTGAACAGGACACCCAACCGGTCCTGCTGATCGATGAAATCGACAAGGCCGATATCGAGTTCCCCAACGACCTGCTGCGTGAACTCGACAGGATGGAGTTCTACGTCTACGAAACCCGGCAGACCATCGTCGCCAAGCACCGTCCGATCATCGTCATCACCAGCAACAATGAAAAGGAATTGCCGGACGCGTTCCTGCGCCGCTGCTTTTTCCATTACATCCGGTTTCCGGACCGGCAGACGATGCTGGCGATCGTCGAGGTGCATTACCCGGGTCTGAAGAAAGCACTGCTGAACGAGGCCCTCAATGCGTTTTACGAGTTGCGCGAGGTACCCGGTCTGAAAAAGAAACCATCGACCTCCGAGTTGCTGGACTGGTTGAAGCTGCTGCTGGCCGAGGACATACCCGCCGAGGCGCTGGCCAGTGACGACCGGCGTAAGTCGCTGCCGCCGATGCACGGCGCCTTGCTGAAGAACGAGCAGGACGTGCACCTGTTTGAACGGCTGATCTTTCTCAACCAGCGCGGTAACCGGTAGGACACATGCTGCTCAGTTTTTTCGCCCAGCTCAGGGCAGGGGGTCTGAAGGTCTCCATCAGCGAGTTTCTGACCCTGCTGGAGTTGCTGAAAAAGCGCGTGGTGCGTTTTGATGTCGAGCAGTTCTACTACCTGTCGCGCGCCTGCCTGGTCAAGGATGAATCGCTCTACGACCGTTTTGACCGGGTGTTTGCAGCGCACTTCAAGGGCGTCGAGGAACTGTTCGGCCCGGACGGGGAGGGCATACCCGAAGACTGGTTGCGCAAGCAGTTCGAGCTTGGTTTGAGCGAGCAGGAAAAAGCGCAGATCGAGGCGCTGGGTGGCTGGGAAAAGCTCATGGAGACGCTCCGGCAACGTCTCGCGGAGCAGAAGGAGCGTCACGAGTGCGGCAACACCTGGATCGGCACCGGCGGCACCTCGCCGTTCGGTGCCTACGGTTACAACCCGGAAGGCGTCCGCATCGGCCAGGAGGGTTCGCGGCATCGGCGCGCGGTGAAAGTCTGGGACAAGCGCGAGTTCCGCAACCTCGATGATTCGCTGGAACTCGGCACACGCAACATGAAGGTGGCCCTGCGCCGCCTGCGCCGCTTTGCGCGCCAGGGCGCCGCGGAGGAACTGGACCTGCCGGACACCATCGATTCCACGGCCAGGAACGCCGGCATGCTGGATATCAGGATGGTGCCGGAACGCCACAACGCTGCCAAAGTGCTGCTGTTTTTGGATATCGGCGGTTCGATGGACGACCACGTCAGGGTCTGCGAGGAACTGTTCTCGGCCGCCAGCAGCGAGTTCAAACACCTGGAGTATTTCTACTTTCACAACTGTGTCTACGAGGGCCTGTGGAAGGACAACCGGCGCCGCCACAGCGAACGGATAGCCACCATGGACGTGCTGCACAAGTACTCAGCCGACTACAAGCTGATCCTGGTCGGTGACGCCACCATGAGCCCTTACGAGATCGCGCAGCCCGGCGGCAGCGTGGAACACTGGAACGAGGAAGCCGGGTCGACCTGGCTGAAGCGTCTGCTCGATACCTACCCGAAAGCGATCTGGCTGAACCCGGAACCCGAGTCGCGCTGGCTGTACACCCCCTCCATCCAGATGCTCTCGCAGCTCATGACGCAGCGTATGTACCCGCTGACCATCAGCGGTCTGGAGCAAGGTATTCGGGCCTTGTCGTAGGTGCGCATCGCCGGCTTTGCGGGCATGGCGTTCAGGCCGGCGTTGCACGCGCCGGGCAGGCGCTTTTACGCCAGCGACTCGACGTGACTGGTGAAGTTATCGAGAATGTTTTTCCAGCCTTGCTGCTGTTGCTCGATGCTTTGGGTATCGTCAGCGTCAAATGTTTCGACGACTTTTATGCCGTCTTCCACGGGTATGAATTCGACACAGACCGAGCGTTGGTCAGCCATGACGTATTCGATCCGTTGCTGTTTGACGATCTTTGTGTAGGTGCCCTCGAAGTCGAAGCCCGCTTTGCCGTCCCTGGATTCCATACGGTATGAAAATTTGCCGCCAACCCGCAGGTCAATGCTGCTCCTGGCGGTGCGCCAGTCGTCGGACGCATGGTTCCACAGATTGATATCCTCCGGCGTAATCCACGCAGACCAGACACGCGGCAAATCGGCCATCACCAGGGTTTCAACTTTAATTTTCATGGGCGTTCACCAGTAATAAAACGATCCGTTGCAAGGTTTTGCAGCCAGCACCGCAATCGCAGGCTGACCGACAGTAAAGCTTATCCCAATTCGATCGACTTAGACACACTGTTTGGGTCTTTCTTGTAGTCAGCAGATGCAGGTCAAACCGACGATTACGCACCAGAACAGCAATGGGTTGGTCGCAAAACTAACTGCACCCGATCCATAGCGCCCTGGAATCTCTCCTGTCCGGGCGGCGAATGCTGTAATTCCGAGAAGGTATAGGCCAAGCAAGAAGAAGCCTACGGATTTCATGAGGCATTATCCTGGATAAACCGTGGTTTGAGTGAGCTAACCGGCGTGCGTGAGCACGTCCGTATTGAGCGATTTATTGGGCCTCGTTGCGAGGTCAACGATTTTTTTCGCCCTGGCTCTTGATCTCCTCCAGGGTCTTTTGTTTCTGCTCAATCGCTTCCAGCACCAACTGGTAGGCGATGTAATACTTATAGATGTTGCGAACGTATGTCACTGTCTCCGCACCGATCCTTTCGGCGGCGACATGCTCCACGTTTTTCGCCCAGACGTTCGGATCCAGCCCGCGAGTGGCAGCTTCCTTGCGCAACTGGGCAATGCGTCCCGCGCCGGCGTTATAGGAAGCAAAGGCGAACAGCGCCTTGTCCAGCCTGGTCATGGGTTCGTTGCCATAGTACTGGTCGATCATCCAGCGCATGTACTTGACGCCGGCGTGGATGTTCGCTTCAACCTCGGTAATGTCACCGACGTCGAGGTCCTTCGCGGTGGCGGGCATGACCTGCATCACGCCGATGGCACCTACCGGGCTGCGGACAGTCTGGTTGAGCTGGGATTCCTGGTATCCCTGGGCGGCCATCAGCAGCCAGTCCACATCGTATTGGTCCCCGTACTTCTTGAAGTATTCGATCAGTGCGCGGAATTTCTCGCGCTCGCTCTCGGAGGCCGCGTTCTTTAAATACTTTGCATTCTTCAGGTAGCGCGTCAGGATCTGATTTCCAAGTGAAGTACCCTTGGCGTGGCGAACCACAAAATCATCGAGAACGGCCTTCAGCTGCGGGCTACCCTTGCGGATAGCCGGGGCGATGTTGCCACCGGTACGCAAAGCAATATCGTCATGCACCACGATCCCCGGAAAGATCTGCTTCCAGAGGTCCGCTATATGCTTGTCCACGACGATGAGCGGAATCAGTCCGGCATTCACCATTTCGATCAGGTCTTCGTCCTCCAGCGTATCCGGGGCCTCCCTGAGGATCACGGCAGGCTTGTTCTCGGTGATGAAACGCCGGTTCAGTGCCTCCAGGCTTTGGTAATAGCTGGATTCCTTGCGCACGAAGACTTCCTTCCCAGCCAGGTCGTCCACGCTGGACACCGTGGGCGAGGCAGGACCGGAGACGACCAGTTCGCTGACGTTGCGATATATCGGGGAAGCAAAGTCAACCAGCTTTCGGCGTTCTTCGGTATCCGTGAGGTTGGCCGCCGCAATATCGCCCTTGCCGGCAGCCAGCGCGGCTAGCAGTTCGCCCCGGGCGACCGGAATGAACAACAACTGCACCTTGAGATGCTTTTGCTTCAGCTTGTTTTCCCTGGCCAGTTTCTCGTTCAGATCCTGCTCGAACAGACGAAATAAGTCGTGGGTGGCCCCCCTCTGGACGCCCTTGTCCACAAAATAGAAGCTCTTGCTGTAGACGGTCAGCACTCGAATGAACCGCCTTTCGATCATTGCGTCGAGATCACCGGTCCACGGCTTCATCGCCTCTTCGGGGCCAATCGCGAGCTTCGCAGTTTGCGAATCCTGGGGCGGCTGTTCAACCTGTGACGTCTGCTCGGCCTGAGGCGCCTGGGGCGGCTGTTCAACCTGCGATATCTGCTCAGCCTGGGACGCCTGGGCCGAGGGCTGTGGTTCGGCTGCGTCACGGTCCTGGCAGGCACCGAGGAAACACACGGCGGCAACTGCGGCCATGGCCAGCCACAGGCGGCCCGGTGAATGAACCGGACAATACGATTGCCGGTGGCGATTTCTCAACATTATCTGAACTCCTTCGATTTCTTGGTTCTAATTGGGTACTGGCGCCTCGTCTTTAAAGCTTTACTCCGTAATCCTCACGTGCACGTGATGTGCGGAGAGTGGCGACGATAGGCCCCCATTGTAACGCGGTGACCCAACGCTTGGCATCAGCGGCGGCGCGAAGCGGATTTGAGCAAAGAGCCGGAACCGCAGTCGGCTTGAATGCATAGCCAGTACTCAACACGGATAGAAGCCCATCTTGCGCACGTCCATCTCTGCGGCGACAAGCGCCGATTTGCCACCTTTTAACTTTA
>JBFZEL010000467.1:0-5001 GCA_041306925.1 Lysobacterales bacterium | reverse complement strand
CATCTGGAAAGGGCCTTCCAAATCCACTTCCGGCGGCTTGACTTCTTTCAGTATGGTCTCAAACAGCGGTGTCATGTCGCCGCTACGGACGTTGTCTTCAAGACCGGCATAGCCGTGCAGGGCCGAGGCGTAGACAACCGGAAAATCCAGCTGCTCTTCACTTGCGCCCAACTTGTCAAACAGCTCAAAGGTCTGGTCCAGCACCCAGTGGGGGCGGGCGCCATCGCGGTCGACCTTGTTGATGACAACGATTGGGCGGAAACCCATCTCAAACGCCTTCTGGGTGACGAAGCGGGTTTGCGGCATCGGTCCATCCACGGCATCCACCAGCAATAACACGGAATCCACCATGCTCAGGATACGTTCCACCTCCCCGCCAAAATCCGCGTGGCCCGGTGTGTCGACGATGTTGATACGGTATTGGTCGCCGTCCTTGGTCCAGGTAATCGCGGTGTTTTTTGACAGGATGGTTATTCCGCGTTCCTTTTCCAATTCGTTGGAATCCATCGCGCGGTTCAGTACGGCAGCGTGCTCACCCAGCGTGCCGGATTGCTGCAACAGCTGGTCGACGAGGGTGGTTTTACCATGATCGACGTGGGCGATGATGGCGATATTTCTGAGTTTGTTGATCACGGGGGTTTCCAGTTAGCCAAGCGCGCGCAAGTTACACGCTTTGGCTGGGTTAAGCAATGTTTTTACAAAAAAAACAGCAAGATAAATGACTGCCGTTAAAATTGCGCATGATCGCTGCGGGCGCCTTGTGTGGTTGCTGACGGCGAACCGGTTGCGTCATGTGCAATCCCGGAGCCAGGCTTCCCCGGCCGCTCCGTCAACACCGATGGTCCGGTCCGGCCAATATGAAATTTTAATGCCCTGTCATGGCTCCCGACAAGTTGGCCAAGCGGATCGGAGAGTACGGACAAAATACGGTAAATTCACATAAATTTCATTCAGCGACAATTTTCAGCGCAAAGATTCAAAACCTTCAGACGGATCTTGTCTGGGTGATCATCCCGGGTGCTTGCACGGAGTGTATTCCGGTCGGCAGACCGCTCTGAAAACACCTCGGCCGAGGCTTGCTTTCGCCGGTTCCCATGGCTATTCTTCCTAGCCCCCCAAACAATCCAGGTGCAAAGGTTGTGTTTACCAGCGATCAAAAAATCCTATTTGTTTTCCCCGGTCAGGGTTCACAGTATAAAGGTATGGGTGGCGACCTGTACAAGGAATATGAGACCGCCAGAAAGGTCTATGGACAGGCCAGCGAGGTGCTTGGTTACGATGTCGGCGAACTCTCCTTTGCGGATCCAATGGATCAACTTAATCTGACCCGCTTCACTCAACCCGCATTGCTGACCCATTCCATCGCCTGCCTGGAGGTGTTCCGGGATTTGACCGGTGACCGTATCAAGCCGTCGATGGCCGCCGGGCACAGCCTCGGGGAATACTCGGCACTGGTTGCAGCCGGGGTTTTGAGCTTTGCAAGCGCACTCAAACTGGTACAGCAACGCGGTGAATTGATGGGCACCTATGGTGAGGGCGAAATGAGCGCCTTGCCGATGGACATCGATACCATCCGGCCGATCGCCGAGCGCTTCCACTGTGCGATCGCCGGTTGTAACCTGCCCGACCAGACCGTCATAGGCGGCCGGCAGGAAGACCTCGCCCTGGTCGAGCAGCAGGTCCAGCAACAGTTTGAACGGAAAACTCCGGTGCGCTTGAAGACCGAAGGGGCCTTCCACACCTATTACATGGTCGAAGCTGCAAGACGCTATCGTGCCGTATTGGAAAAGGCTGGCTTCAATCCGTCCGATGTGCCGGTACTTTCCAACTTTACCGGGGCCTATCATGAAGCCGACCCGGTGGCTATCAGGTCAAGACTGTTCTTCCAGTTGTTTCACCCGGTCATGTGGTTTGCCAACCTGAAGACAGCTTTTGCCGATGGTGTCGAGGGCATAATTGAATTTGGCGGAGGTATCGGCTTTGGTACAGAACCCGAAGGAAAACGACCAAACCTCGCCGGTATCGTCAAGAAAACCCAGCGGGCTACCGGTCACGCTGCGCATTACATGGCGGTTATCAATCACCAGACATTGCAGGACGCTGTCGCCTGCGTAGACGCGAAGTGACTGCAATCCCGCGGCTTTTGGTGAAACGATAAACGGCTGGCTTGCGGTGATCATCAGAATCGTCAAGATGGAATTTGAAGAACATCTGATTCCTGACTTCCTGCAAATATTTGCCGCAAGCAGGGAGAAGATAAGGTCATTCCCGGGCTGCACACATCTGCAGCTATTGCAGGGCGAAGCGGACCGCTGTGTTTTTTTCACGTATTCGCATTGGGATGGAGAGGATGAATTGGACGTCTACAGGAACTCGGACCTGTTTCGAACGGTGTGGCGCAGTACCAGGAAGTTATTTCGTGCTGCCCCAAAGGCCTGGAGCCTCACCGACCGGACGGAAGTGGTCTTTACCAGCCCACGGTAAAGTGTTTTTGGTCCGCGCACTTTTGCTTAATTGCGTTCCGGAACTTCCAAGGTGACAATACGCTGCGGCATGACCGGTTTCATTGAAATCCAGGCAAAGGCTGAAACCGCACATTTCTGTGCGTGCGAATCAGGTGGCTAAACTCATGAGTAGATTTCCAAGGAAAACACTGGATGACTGGCGGGAACTTGCTTGCGATGAGTGTAAAGGCCGGCCGGTCGAATCCCTGACCTGGGAGACCCCCGAGGGTATCGCGGTCAAGGCCCTTTACACCGCCGCGGATCTTGAAGAAATCGATCACCTTGATTCATTGCCTGGAATGGCACCTTTTGTACGCGGACCAAAGGCAACCATGTACACGCGCCGGCCCTGGACCGTGCGTCAATATGCGGGTTTCTCCACCGCGGAAATGTCCAATGCGTTCTACCGTAAGAACCTCGCGGGAGGACAGACCGGTCTGTCGGTGGCCTTCGATCTGGCCACCCACCGCGGCTATGACTCCGACCACCCGCGGGTCGTGGGCGACGTGGGCAAGGCAGGGGTGGCCATTGACAGTATCGCTGATATGAAAATTCTGTTTGACGGTATCCCGCTGGACAGGATGTCGGTCTCGATGACCATGAACGGCGCGGTTCTGCCGGTGATGGGGATGTATATCGTAGCCGCGCAGGAGCAGGGTGTGTCCATCGACAAGCTATCCGGCACGCTGCAGAACGATATCCTAAAGGAGTTCATGGTTCGCAATACCTACATCTATCCGCCTGCACCCTCCATGCGGATCGTATCCGACATCATTGCCTATGCCTCCCGCAACATGCCGAGGTTTAATTCCATTTCCATCTCCGGCTACCACATGCAGGAAGCAGGCGCGACCTGCGCCCAGGAACTGGCCTATACCATCGCCGACGGAATCGAGTACGTGCGTGCTGCGATCGCGAGCGGTCTTGAAGTGGACGCGTTTGCGCCACGTCTGTCCTTCTTTTTTGCGATTGGCATGAATTTTTTCATGGAAGTGGCCAAGCTGCGCGCTGCGCGCCTGCTCTGGTCCCGGCTGATGCTGGAGAAGTTTGCGCCGAAAGATAGCCGCTCGCTTATGCTCAGGACCCATTGTCAGACCTCCGGTGTCAGCCTCACTGCCAATGATCCTTACAACAACATCATCCGTACCACGATTGAGGCCATGGCGGCCGTCCTCGGCGGCACCCAGTCGCTGCACACCAACTCGTTTGACGAAGCACTGGCTCTGCCCACGGAATTTTCCGCCCGCATTGCCCGCAATACGCAACTGGTTTTACAAGAGGAAACCGGTATCACCAGGGTTATCGACCCATTGGCGGGTTCCTACTATGTCGAAAGCCTGACCCGTGAACTGAGCGATGCGGCCATGAAACTGATCGCAGAAGTCGAGGAAATGGGCGGCATGACCCGGGCGGTTGAGACCGGTATGCCCAAGATGCGTATCGAGGAGGCTGCCGCCTTGCGCCAGGCGCGTGTCGACCGCGGCGAAGATATCATCGTTGGCGTCAATAAGTATCAGCTGGACGAAGAACCATCGGTTGATATTCTTGATATTGATAATACGGCAGTCCGTGAAGCACAGATTCAACGCATCAGCGAGGTAAGGCAAAGCCGTGATGCCACTGCTTGTGAAAAGGCCCTGGATGCCCTGACCCATGCGGCAGAAACGGCAAGCGGTAATTTGCTTGAACTGGCTGTCGAGGCGGCCCGGGCACGGGCGACGGTTGGAGAGATCTCTTACGCGCTGGAAAAAGTTTATGGCCGCCACCGTGCGACCTCCCGCTCCATTTCAGGGGTGTTCGGCTCCGCTTATAAAGGTGACGCGGATTTTTCCGCAATTCAGCGCGCTGTAAAGGAATTTGCGGAAACCGAGGGCCGCAGGCCACGCATGCTGGTCTGCAAACTCGGCCAGGATGGTCATGACCGTGGCGCCAAGGTTATCGCCACTGCATTTGCCGATATCGGCTTTGATGTTGATGTCGGACCGCTGTTCCAGACACCGGAGGAAGCGGTACGTGAAGCCATTGAGAACGATGTTCATATCATCGGCATCTCATCGCAAGCCGCAGGACATAAAACCCTGGTTCCCAAGGTTATTGAAGGCCTGAAACAGGCGGGTGCGGAAGATATCAGCGTGATCTGCGGCGGTGTCATACCGCCCCGGGACCACGATGAAATGCTGGCAGCGGGTGTCGCTGCCATTTTTGGCCCCGGCACCAATATACTGCTGGCCGCGCACCAGGTTCTTGGCATCATCAGGCAGCGAAGAAAAGTTTAACAGCGTGCCGGGTTAATTGAAGAAAGCTCTGATAATGCCATCCTGACATTATCAGAGCGCGGCAGCCGAAAAGTGTCATTTTCGACTGCCTTACAAATCAACGGCTTAACGCCGCTGATTTGGCGACACATCTATGTGTCGCGGGAACCTCAGAATTAATCAGAGGTTCCTGAAAATGCGGTGAAAATTCGCGTCGTAACGGGGATGTTGATATGAATCAG
>JBFZEL010000466.1:0-3006 GCA_041306925.1 Lysobacterales bacterium | reverse complement strand
TGGCAAGATTTTTCCACCCGTGTGGATTTTCGCGTTACCACCACTAATTTTCATGGCTATTGGTGATCCCTTGTTATGGTTGGTTCACAAACTTCGTCCCGGGATTGTTCTGCATATTCCGGCCCATTGTGGACACCCATTCTGGTTCAACGTGAACACCTATTCCGGGTTAACGTGAACGGCGATTCTGGTCCATCGTGAACACTTTTCCGGTTTTTCCGGAATCAGTGTTCACCATCCCGGAATCACTGTTCACGATGTGCCAGAATCCAACTCAACGCATTGTTTTATCAATTATTTGCTACCCTCTCCCGATTTTCGGGAAGAGGTTATGGCAACACAAAGGATCACAATGCGAAAAATCAGAGATATTTTACGTTTACGACTGGCCGCTGGCCTGTCAATCCGGCAGATCAATGCCAGCACCAAGCTGAGTGTCGGTGCCATACAAAAACTGCTGGGCAAGGCCGCCGAACTGGAATTAAGCTGGCCGTTGCCGGATGACCTGAACGATGTGCAACTGGCGCGCTTGTTTTATCCCGATGCCGATATACGTATATCTTCCCGTTTCCAGATACCGGATTGGCCCACCATCCACCAGGAACTCAAACGCAAGGGCATGACCAAGCAGTTGTTGTGGGAGGAGTACACCCGGCAATACCCCAACCGTTGCCTCAGTTACTCGCAGTTCTGTGACCGTTACCGGCACTGGCGGGGTCTGCAGAAACGTTCCATGCGTCAAATTCACAAGGCTGGCGAGAAGTGCTTTGTGGACTACTGCGGTCAGACGGTTCCGATTATTGACGCCGATACCGGTGAGATCCATGGGGCCGAGGTGTTCGTGGCGGTGCTGGGGGCTTCCAACAAGACCTATGCCGAGGCCACCTGGAGCCAGCAGCTGCCTGACTGGTTGGGCAGCCATGTACGGATGTTCGATTACTTTGGTGGTTGTACCTCGATGGTGGTGCCGGATAATCTGAAAGGTGCCGTTACCCGTGCCTGCCGTTATGATCCGGATCTCAACCCCAGTTATCAGCAATGGGCCGAGCATTACCAGGTCGCGGTGGTACCGGCGCGGCCCTATAAACCAAAAGACAAGGCCAAGGCTGAAGTTGCAGTACAGATCGTGGAACGCTGGATCCTGGCCCGCCTGCGCCATCACAGCTTCTTCTCACTGGCCGAGCTGAACCAGTGTATCCGCGCCTTGCTTGAGGAACTCAACCAGAAACCGTTCAGGCAGTTGCCTGGCAACCGGCAGCAGGCCTTCGAGCAACTGGATCAACCGGCACTCAAGCCTTTACCCCGGCATCCCTACCGGTATGTCGATATCAAACCGGTCAAGGTCAATATCGACTATCACGTGCAGTACCTTCAGCATCACTACTCGGTACCGCATCAGTATGTGGGTGAAAAACTGGAGCTGCACGCCGGCGAGTCGCTGGTGACAATCTGCTGCCGTCGGCAAACGGTGGCCAGTCATGTCCGCAAGCACGGCCCGGGTATGACGACCGAGGCTGCCCACATGCCCACACGGCATCGCCAACACATGCAATGGACACCCGGGCGCCTGAAAAACTGGGCCCGTGATATCGGTCCTGAGGTGTTGTTGTGGGTGGATCAGCAACTCCAGTCCAAGGCCCATCCGGAACAGGCCTACCGGGTCTGTCTGGGCCTGTTGAATCTGAGTCGGCAATATCCGCTGCAAAGACTTGATGCGGCCTGCAAAATCGCCAACCGCGCCAGCCTGACCCGTCTGAAACAGATCAGGTCGATCCTTAAAAGCAACCGTGACCGCTTGCCGGAGCAACTCGAACTGCAGGCTGAGCTGCCGCAAGACCATGAAAATATCCGCGGACCGCGCAACTACCATTAGGAGAACAACCATGACAACACAAACCCTGGCGCAACTGCGTCAACTCAAACTCGGTGGCATGGCCGCCGCCCTGCAAACCCAGCTGGAGCAGGTGGGTACCTACGAAGGTCTGGCCTTTGTTGAACGTCTCACGCTGCTGGTCGAGCACGAATGCATGAACCGTGAGCAGCGTAAACAGGAGCGCCTGGTAAACCAGGCCCACTTCCGGCTCAGGGCCAGCGTTGCGGAGATCGATTACCAGCATCCCCGCAATATCAAGCAATCCCAGATCGCACAACTGGCATCCGGTGACTGGATCAACCGCTCTCAGAACCTGTTGGTGACCGGACCCTGCGGCAGCGGCAAGACTTACCTTGCCTGCGCACTGGGACACAATGCC
Source organism: Lysobacterales bacterium (assembly GCA_041306925.1). GTDB lineage: Bacteria > Pseudomonadota > Gammaproteobacteria > Xanthomonadales > SZUA-36 > SZUA-36. The sequence continues at coordinate 754 of JBFZEL010000466.1, read as the reverse complement.
TGTCTGCGCGGTTACAGCGTGAGTTACTACCGGCTGTCACGGCTGTTACTGGAACTGACCCAGGCCAAGGCCGACGGCACTTACTACAAGAAGCTCAAACAGCTGGCCGGTGTGCAAATGCTCGTCATTGACGACTGGGGTCTGGAACCTCTTAAACCCGCGCATCGAAATGATCTGATGGAGATCATGGACGATCGCCATGGGCATGCGTCCACCGTGGTGATCAGCCAACTGCCCACCGATGAATGGTACGCCAGCATCGGTGATAACACCCTGGCGGATGCCATCCTGGACCGGCTGATGCACAACGCGCACCGGCTTCAACTGAAGGGAGAATCAATGCGCAAAATAATCGGCGCAGTTGACTCATCGTGAACACCTGAGTTAAAAATGGACTTCGTGATGCGTTGAGAAATCAGGTGTTCACGATGAACCGGAATCGGTGTTCACGTTCGCCGGAATACGCAAGAGGCATGGATACGATTTCCCCTTCATCATTCTCTTGCTGCCATTCGCGACAGTAGTGCTGGAAATCGTTTACACCCGGATTGAACATGATGACCTTCGGGGCGTAGTAGTCCACATCTCTCTGGTTCATTAGCAGTGCGGTGTTCAGCATAATCACAATACTGATACCGTCATCGTTGTCCAAAGGGAATAGAGTTTTGGAAATGTTCTTAACACGCTTTTTCCATAGCGGGCTTGCTTTAATTTCCTTTAGTCGTTGTTTATCTGCCGCCGTGTCTTCTTCTTG
>JBFZEL010000465.1:0-4470 GCA_041306925.1 Lysobacterales bacterium | reverse complement strand
CACCGCCATCAGCTTTGAGCGGTATCTTGCCGACTACCCGAAGAAGGACGAAAGAAAAACCCGTGTCATCAACCTGTGCGACACGGCTATCTACCTGAGCCGCGGCTATTACTGTTCGCTGCTGGCGGAAGCGCGTCAGCACAAGGTCTTGCCCAGCGTCAACACCATCAACGACCTGCGCAGCGCCAGCGATGTCACCGCCTTTGACTTTGGCCTCACCGCTTCCATCGTCGACAGCGAGGACATCACCGAAGGCCAGACGGTAAACCTGGCCGTGTTTTTTGGCTGGACCGAGAACGAGGCGTGGAAAAAGGTCGCCCGCATCGTCTTCGACCGTTACCCGTCACCGATCCTGCTGGTGGAACTGAGCCGCGACCGCGATGGCATCCAGTTGGAGATCAGGAATGCCTGCTTCAGTCAGCTGGATGAGGCGCAGCGGACGTTATTCCTGGCCCGGCTGGATAATTTCACGCAAAAGATCTGGCGGCAACCTGCCCAGCGCAAGTACCGCTGGGAAATGGCGATCCTGGTCAATCCGACCGAGGCGAACCCGCCCAGCGACAAGGAGGCCATCAACCGCTTTATCAAGGCCGCCGCGAAGGTCGGGATCAACGCCGAAACCATCACCCACGTCAGAAAATCCGAGATACTGCAGTACGACGCCCTGTTTATCCGCGAAACCACGGCGATCAATCATCCCACCTACCGCATGGCGCGCAAGGCCGAGCAGGAAGACCTGGTCGTCATCGATGACTCGACCTCCATCCTGCGTTGCTGCAACAAGGTTTTCCTGCACGACGCCTTTTCCTACAACAACGTGCCATCACCAAAGACCGTGGTCATGGCCGGCTACGCGGACAAACAACTGGATGAAGTGGAGCTGTCGCTGGGTTATCCGATGGTGCTGAAGATGCCGGAAGGTTCGTTCTCGCTGGGTGTATTCAGGGTCTCAAACCGCCAGGAGCTGAGGGCGAAATTGACGGAATTATTCGCCGACTCGGCCCTGGTGCTGGCCCAGGAATTCCTCTACACGGAATTCGACTGGCGCATCGGCGTACTGAACAACCGTGCCATCTACGCCTGCAAGTACCACATGGCCAAGGACCACTGGCAGATCTACAATCACGGTTCGAAGCGCAACATCGACGGCGGCTGGGAGACCATGCCGACGTTTGAAACACCGAGAGCCGTCCTGGATGCGGCGCTGAAGGCCTGCGCGATCATCGGCAAGGGTCTCTACGGCGTGGATATCAAGCAGAAGGACGACCGTGTGTATGTCATCGAGGTCAACGACAACCCCAGCATCGAACACGATGTCGAAGACCGCTACCTCGGCAACGAGTTGTACATGCAGATCATGCAGGAGTTCGCCAACCGCCTGGAGCAACGCGGCAGGTAGAGCGGCGGCGGGGCAGGCAAAACCGGGGTCGGCCTTCAGGCCGATTCGAAAGACGCGTAATCCAGCATGAAGCGGTTGACCAGTGCCGCCAGTTCAGAAAAGTGATTGATCACGGCGTCCGGCTTGTGCGGGTGGCGCACGGTACCCGGGAAAATTTTGTCGATCCAGTTCTGGCCCCAGCCGGCGCCGTTGTAGAAGATGGCGGTGACCCTGGCTTCCTTCGCCGCGATCACGTCGGTGGTGCTGTCGCCGACATACCAGCAACTGGTGTCGGGTTCCACGCCGAGGTTCTGCATGGCCATCAGCAGCAGGTCCGGCCAGGGCTTGCGGTGTGCGACGTCATCACCGCAAACCATGGTGTCGAACAGCGGGCGCCAGTCTTCACCGCCAACGTTCGCGACCTCGTGCAGCATGAACTCGCGCTTGCGGTTGGATATCAGGCCGAGCCTGATACCGGCTTGCCGTAACCTGCCCAACAGTTCCGGGATGCCCTGTTCCAGCGGTTCGGCCTCGCCCACGTGGTTGCGGTAGCAGTTGTCGAATTCCTGGTGCGCAATGCGCTTGGCTTCAAAGTCCGGCCCGAACAGGACCTCGAAGATATCGGTGCGCGAAACCTTGCGTTCCGCCTTGATCTTGGGGTGCAGCCGCGCGTTGGTGCGCACGTACTTCACCAGCCGGGCATCCTCCACGGTACGGCTGTCGCCGGCGGGGACCAGCCGTTCGATCAGGCCCAGTTCGACCAGCTTGGGCAGGACATCATCGACCGCGTGGTACATCGCGTCGCGGGTATCCACCAGCGTGGCGTGCCAGTCAAAAAGCAGCGTCGCAGGGCGGGCGTGGGGGAGTTTCAGGATACTCATGCAGAATTCCGAAAGACCATGGTTGAACTTAAGGTAACCGACATTCCATAAAGAAAACACATGTCCTGCCATAAAAGGGGCCGGATCAATTTTCATCAAGAGGAGCCGGCTGTATCCGGCACCGCCCGGATCGCTTTTTACGCATTCACGTGTGATCCTGTCGGCAATGATATTGTGCCGTTCAGGGCAAAAACACCCCCACGCATCGCCGCGCATGACTTTTCCCACTGTGCCCGGCCGGGGTCCCGGATTAGTTTATGCGTACTTTCCAGGAACCTACCCAATCATGAACACCATAAGCAAATTCACCACGTACATACTGCTCAGCCTGGTTTTCGGCGCGGCCAGCGCCCAGGACTGGGTGAAGCAAAGCGATGAACACACCATGGTGGTGTTGAAGGCGCAGTCGCAATTCCGGCCCGAAGGGGCTTCAAGCCTGGGCGTGACCGAGTTCGACGATGCCATCATGGACCTCGGGCCGGACATATACACCCGTGCGCTCGCAGTGGACAAGGAACTGGTCGTACAGACGCAGGAATGGCTGCGCACCACCGAGGACCCCAAGGTGATCCAGGACCTGCACATACTGCAACAGGCCTTGCAGGACGGCATTCACTCGTCTGAGCTTTACCACCAGTACACGCTGCCCTATTACAACCTGTCGCAGACCATGTTCTACGGTTTCCGGGCCCTGCTGGACCCACGCGCAGACGCCAGCCGCTACCCGGCGGCCCTGACACGCCTGGCCAGGTATACCGGCAAGGCAGAAGGTTACACGCCGATCACCGAGCTGGCCAAACAACGCACCGCCGAACGATTTGCCGAACCTGGCCTGCTCGGGCCATACAGGGGCGAGCTCGAGCGTGACCTCGACAACGTCGAGCATTTTGCCGGCGGCCTGAGGCAGACATTCGAAGCATCCGGCCTCGAAGGCTACCAGGAAGACCTGGACATATTGCTGAAGCAGCTGGATGAATACGCAAACTGGCTGAAGGTCGAAATGATGCCGCGCGCACGCGAAGACCACCGTCTGCCGGCGGAACTCTACGCCGACAACCTGAAGAGCTTCGGTGTGCGTGATGACCCCGAGGAGCTGATCCGCGATGCACAGTTCGGATTCCAGGAAATCAAGACGCAGATGCGTTCGCTGGCGCGCCAGATCGCCGTGAAACGCGGTTGGGAAAACGGCGACCTGATGCACGTCATGGCAGAGTTGAAGAAAGAGCAGATTCCGCAGGACAAGATACTGGAAGTGTACAAGTCCCGCCTGGCGGCCATCGAAGAGCTCATCCGCAAATACGACATCATCACCCTGCCGGACCGCGCAGCCTCGATACGCCTGGCGACCGAGGCCGAGTCGGCCAGCGTCCCGGCGCCCTTCATGAGCCCACCGCAACTGGTAGGCAACACCGGTCAATACGGTGAATTCGTGTTGGTGCAGAAAAACCCGGCGATCGAGGGCGCTGACAGCCAGATGGATGACTGGAGCCACGACTCCGTCACCTGGACATTGACCGTGCACGAAGCGCGGCCCGGCCACGAAATGCAATTTGCCGCGCTGGTCGAAAACGGCACATCGCTGGCGCGCTCGACCTATGCCTTCAACAGCGCCAACGTCGAGGGCTGGGGCCTCTACTCGGAAGCGGTCATGCTGGAACACCTGCCGCTGGAGGGTCAGTTATTCACGCTGTTCGCCAGGTTGCAACGGGCCGCGCGCATGTTCATGGACCCGATGGTCAACCTCGGCCAGCTGACGCCCGAAGAGGCGATCGATTTCATGATCGAGCAGATCGGTCTTTCCAAGGCAATGGCCAAATCGGAAGCCGACCGCTACGCTTTCGACGCACCGGGGCAAGCCACCAGCTATTACTACGGCTATCGCAACCTCGCGCGTTTGCGCACCGAGGTGGAGATGGCGCTGGGCGACAGATTCAACCAACGCAAGTACCACGACTTCCTGCTGAAACAGGGTCTGTTGCCGCCCGACCTGTTAAGACAGGCGGTTTTGGCAGAGTTTGTGCCGGCCCAGTGAGGCATTTCTATTACCATGGAATCGGCTGCCCGTCCCAATTAATAAAATGACCAGTGGACTCCGCGTGGGCGGCACTCACCTCTTGCAGGATTCTCGGGGCACTCTGTGCCACCGTTTATAGCTTTCCCGGCCCGACATTGGCTTGAAACGGCCGGGACAATGAGGTATCCGTGGTGCCC
>JBFZEL010000464.1:0-3201 GCA_041306925.1 Lysobacterales bacterium | reverse complement strand
AAAGCGAGATGTTGCCGATCTCGTCGAGGAACAGGGTGCCGCCGTTGGCCGCTTCCAACAGGCCCTTTTTGTTCGAAACTGCGCCGGTAAATGAACCTTTGACGTGGCCGAACAATTCGCTTTCGAGCAGGTTCTCGCTCAAGGAGGCGCAGTCGACCGTCACGAAGGGCTGGTCCTTGCGCAGGCTGTTGAAGTGTATCGCCCGTGCGATCAGTTCTTTGCCCGTGCCGCTCTCGCCCCTGAGCATCACGGTGCTGTTGGTGGGTGCGCAGCGTGCGATAAGGCGGTAGACGGCCTGCATCGCGGGGCTGGCGCCGATGATGTTTTCGAAACTGTAACGTGCGCTGACCTCATTTTTCAGGTTGACGTTTTCCTGCAGCAACTGGCGGCGTTCGAAGGCCCGCTTGACCACCAGTTCGAGTTCCTCAGGGTTGAATGGTTTGGGCAGGTAGTCGAACGCGCCCAGTTTCATGGCCTTCACGGCGGTGTCGATTTCGTTCAGCCCGGTGATCATGATGACATCGATGTCGGGGTGGGATTCCTTGACCCTCTGCAGCACCTCGATGCCGTTCATTTTTGGCATCATGATATCGAGGATGACCATGTCGAAATCTTCGTCGTTGATCTTGGCGAGTGCTTCCAGGCCGTTGCTGGCAACAGCAATGTCGTATTCTTCCGTGGCCAGGATACGCAGGCAGCTTCTGACGACGATCTCCTCGTCATCGACGATCAATATACGCTTTTTCACGCCACGTTCCCCTGCTCGCCCGGTACGCCCAGCGGCAGATAAATGCGAAACTCTGTACCTTTACCCACTGTACTATCAACCTCTATTGCCCCACCGTGCGCTTCTATCGTACCGTGGCTGACGGATAACCCAAGCCCGGTGCCCTTGCCGACCCCCTTGGTGGTGAAGAAGGGGTCGAATATCTTCTGCAGGTCACCCGCAGGTATACCGCAACCGGTGTCGGTGATCGAAATTTCCACCACCGCCTGGCGCTCCTTGATCGAAACCGGGCACGCCTCGGCGTTGAGCAGACGGGTCCTGATCGTGATGCGGCCCTCACCTTCGATGGCGTGTTGGGCATTCACCAGGATATTCATAATAACCTGTTTGATCAGGTTCTCGTCGAGCCAGATCTCCGGCAACTGCTCTTCGAGATGCGTAATGATCTCGATATTGTTGACCTGCGCCGGTTGGGCGATCAACCGCACGGTTTCCCCGATGAGGGTGTTGAGATTGGCAAAAGTTTTCTCCGGGGTCTTCTCCCGGGAAAAATCCAGCAACCTGCGGATGATGCTTGCACAACGCTTGGTTTCCCGGATCACGAGGTCCAGGTCCTCCGCATCGGGGCTGCCGTCCGGCAGGTTTTTTCTGACCAGGTAGGAAAAGGTCAGTACACCGGTCAAGGGGTTGTTGAGTTCGTGGGCGATGCCGGCGGCGAGCAGGCCTACCGAGGCCAGTTTCTCGCTGCGCACGGATTCGGCCTGGGCCTTGTGCAGTTCACGGGTTGCCTCCTCGACTTTTTGCTCAAGCGTTTCCCCCCATTCCTGGAGTTCGGCGCGCGACTTGCGCAACGCTTTCGTCATGCTGTTGAAAGACTCGGCCAGTTGTCCGAACTCGTCCTTGCTGCGGATCGGAATGGTGTTTTCAAGGTCACCGGTGGCGAGTTTTTGCGCGCCGTTTTCAAGGTCTCTGAGCGGCAGGTAAATCATGCGGTGCACCAGGTAACTCACCAGCAATCCTGCCAACACGATAAATCCAAACGACAGGCTGAAGATGGTGTAAGTGTTGGAACGCAATGTGTGTTCTATCGCATCCAATGGATAGACGATATCAAGGACACCGAGTACTGACTCCTCCTTGACGCTCTTGTGACAACCGGCTCCTGCGCAGGTCGGCTCGTTGTGGATCACGGCCGTGCTGCCGAGCATTCGCTTGCCGTTCTGATCGGAAAAAAACCGGGTCCGGCCGATACGGGGGCTTTCCAGGCGGGACTTCGCATCATTGTGGCAGGCCTGGCAGGCTTCGGCAGCCTGGTCCACCTGGTCGCCAACTTCCTCTTGATCGGACGAGTGGATGATGACGCCGTCCTTGCTCAGGATCCTGACTTTTTCGATGCCCTGCTGACCGCCGACATCCTGGATGATCTGGCTGACATGGGAGGGCTGGTTCTGGAGCATGGCAAAACGGGTGCTGCCGATAACCACCCTGGATAACTGGCCGCTGTTTTCGGTGACCTGCTGCAGCAGTTCTTCACGGTTATTGCGCACCACCATCATGGTGAAAACAAACACGGCAATGGTGAGTGCGACCATCAGGTAGGACCCGACCTTGAACCTGAGGCTGTTCCTCATGTTGGTCATGCGCTCACGCCATCCTGCACCTGGGGAAACAGTGATTCGGCAGTTTTCCAGGCATTCACCACGCAATCGTTCAGACTGACACCCCTGAATGCGTTACCCGTCAGCACCAGCCCGGGGTGTCCTTGCAGTTTGTCTTCGATGGCCCGCAGCCTGGCGGCATGCCCCACGAGGTACTGGGGGATGGCTGTTGTATGCCGGAAAATACGAATGAAATCGGGTTCTGCGCGGAGGCCCAATATGTCCTCCAGATCGGCTCTGACCCGGCTGACCAACTGCTCATCCGGCAACAGGGCCAGTTCGGGTGACCGCGCACCGCCCACCATCGAACGCAACAGGACCGAACCCTCGGGCGCCCGCCCGGCAAAGACATTGGAATCGATGATGGTGCCAAGTATCGCGCGTTGTTCCTTTGACGGGATCAGAAAGCCGAAACCATCGAGGACCCGGCCGACGCGTTCCCTGCGGTAGCCGAAACAGCAGACAGAAAGCGCCGGGTAGGGTATTTGGGCAAGCAGGCCGGCGAGCTCCGGGTCCATCGTTTGCAGCATGCGCGCCTGGGCGTGGGCCGGTGAAGCGAGGATTAGCAGGTCGCTTTCATGCACGCCGTGGTTGTCGAGTTGCAGTTGGTAACGCTTGCCGCTGCGGCTGATGCCGGTGACCGCGGTTGCGAGGCGGATACGCGGCCCCAACCGCCCGGCGAGGCGGTCGGTCAAAGCGCTCATTCCATCCGCAAAGGACGTCAGCGTTCCGCCCGGACCCGGACCCGGCGCGTTTTTCCTGCCCTCGCGTTTGGCCTTGATCTGCAGCCTGATCAATCCGCGTATGAGGCTGCCG
>JBFZEL010000463.1:0-3099 GCA_041306925.1 Lysobacterales bacterium | reverse complement strand
TCGATTTCGTCGACCGGGAACTGGTGGCGGAATTCACCCACGAACTTCGCGACCGCGGCCTGGCCATCCGCCTTGGCGCGAAAGTGGATCACATCGAAGTCAGCCAGGGGCAGACGCTCGTCGTGCTCGAAGGCGGGCGGCAGATGCGCGCCGATATGCTGCTGTACGCTGCCGGACGCATGGGTGACACCGGACCGCTCAAGCTCGATGCCTGCGGCTTGACAACGGACAACCGGGGCCGTCTGAGCGTGGATCCGAAAACCTACCAGACCGCCGTCCCTCACATATACGCTGCCGGTGATGTCATTGGCTTTCCCAGCCTCGCGTCCACCTCGATGGAACAGGGCCGCATAGCCGCCTGCCATGCCTTCAATTCAGCCTTGCCGCCATCACCGGAGTTCTACCCCTATGGCATCTACGCGGTACCGGAAATTTCCACGGTCGGTATGACGGAGGAAGAGGTGCGGGAGCGCGGTATTGCATTTGAATGCGGCGTGGCCCGCTTCCGCGAAACCTCGCGCGGGCACATCATGGGTATCGAACACGGCATGATGAAGATGCTGTTCGCGATTGACGACCGCCGCCTGCTTGGGGTGCATATCGTCGGCGAGGGCGCCACCGAACTGATCCATATCGGCCAGGCCGTTCTCAACCTCAAGGGCACGCTGGAGTATTTTGTCGAAAACACATTCAACTACCCTACCCTGGCCGAGGCTTACAAGATTGCCGCGCTTGACGCTTGGAACCGCATGCCGCGTCTGTGAGGTTTGATCGCGAAAGTTGAGCGGCGTATTTTACGATGACAATACAGAATGTGTACGAGGTTTGACCCATGAAATCGAGCTACGAACCCAAAAAGGCTGTATACCAGCAAGAAGAACGGTTGTTGACCAGGGAGTGCAGGCTGTTTCTCATCGAGGGCCGGGTGCAGGGCGTTTTGTTCCGGGAGTCGACGCGCCGCGAGGCCCAACCGCTCGGCATTACCGGCTACGCGCAGAACATGGCGGATGGCTCGCTACAGGTCCTGGCTTGCGGCGAAAAGGCCGCGCTGGACCGATTGGCGGAATGGCTGAAACACGGACCGCCGATGGCACGGGTCGACCGCCTGGAATGGATTGTTTCCGCCAGCAAATGCCCGGCAACTTTTGAAACGCGCTGACTGTCCAGGCCGCACGTAAATGACCACAGCCCCAAAGTACGACATTCTCTTCCAGCCGGTCCGGATCGGACCGGTGACCGCCCCGAACCGCTTTTACCAGGTACCCCATGCGAGCGGCATGACCGAGGCCAACCCCAGGGTGCGGGCGGCATTCCGGGCGATGAAAGCCGAGGGTGGCTGGGGCGTCGTCACCACCGGCGCGGTTTCCACGCACCCCTCCTCGGATGACAGCCCGCTGCCATTCGGCAGGCTCTGGGACGACAACGATGTGCGTGCGCACGCGCTGATGACCGAAGCTGTGCACGCTCACGGCGCGCTGGCGGCCATCGAGTTATGGCACGGCGGCGCATCGGTGATGAACCGCACCTCGAGGGTGCCGCCCTATTCCCCGTCCGGCATACCGTGGGCGGCAACCCACGTGGGGTTCATGGGTAATCAGCGCCCGCGAATCATGGATGCCCGCGATATCCGCGATGTCATCATGTGGCAGGTGGCAGCGGCCAAACGCGCGCGCCAGGCGGGTTTCGATATCGTCTATATCTATGCCGGCATGGGCTATCTCGGCTATGAGTTCCTGATCGAGGAGTACAACCACCGGACCGACGCCTATGGCGGATCGGTGCAAAACCGCGTGCGTTTCGTCAGGGAATTGATCGAGGCCACCAAGGACGCGGTCGGTGATACCTGCGGTGTCGCCTTGCGTATCAGCCTCGAGGAACTACGCGGCAAACCGAGCGACCACTACGAATCGGAAGCCCACGAGGTCGTCAGCCTGATGCGGGACTGTCCGGACCTGTGGGATGTAAAAATGGATTCCAGCCCGACCGATTGCGGCGCCTCCCGGTTCCGGCCGGAAGGCGCCCACGAACCGGTGATCGATTTCGTCAAGAAGATGACGGATAAACCGGTGGTCGGGGTTGGCAGGTTCACGTCGCCGGATACGATGGTGTCGCAACTGCGCAGGGGCATCCTCGATTTGATCGGCGCCGCCAGGGCCGGTATCGCCGACCCGTTCCTGCCGAATAAGATTCGCGACGGACGGCAGGATGAAATCCGCGAGTGCATCGGTTGCAATATCTGTATTTCCAGCTGGCATGATGGCGTACCCGTGCGCTGCACGCAAAATGCCACTGCCGGTGAGGACTGGCGCAAGGGCTGGCATCCCGAGAAATTCAAGACCGCCGGCAGCAAAGACAGGGTGTTGATCCTGGGCGCCGGACCCGCCGGTCTCGAGGCGGCCCTGATCGCGGCCCGCCGAGGTTACCAGGTGACGCTGGCCGAGCGCCGCGAGGAGCTTGGCGGGCGCCTGATATTCGAAACCGCCATGCCCGGTCTGAATACCTGGGGGCGGGTCCGTGACTACCGCGTGCAGGCCCTGCAACAACTGGCGAACGTGGATGTGTACCGCGGCAGTGAAATGCGCGCAGATGACCTGCTCGCCATGGAACATCAAAGGCTGGTGATCGCCACCGGTTCGCGCTGGACGCGTTTCCTGTACTCATCGCTGGAAATCCCCGTGGGCCAGCTGAACCAGCCCTCGGTCTATACCCCGGATGACCTGGCCGACGGCCTGTTACCGGAAGGCCCGGTGCTGGTTTACGATTTTGACAACTATTACATGGGCGGCCTGGTCGCCGAGTACCTGGCCGGGCGGGGTCTGAAGGTCAGCTACGCAACCCCGGCCGGACATGCCTCCGCCTGGACCTTCATGACCAATGAACAGCCCTATGTACACCGCGCCCTGCATGCGTGCAATGTCGAGGTATCAACGCAGACCCTGCTGCTGGATTTTGACGGACACAGCGCCAGCCTGGCCAACATTTTCACGGCTGCAGCCAGCTCGATTAAGGTGCGATCGGTCGTCATCGTTGGCCACCGGCAACCGCGTGACGAGGTTTACCATGACCTGCTGGCCAGGAATGACGAATTTGCCGATGCCG
>JBFZEL010000462.1:0-3563 GCA_041306925.1 Lysobacterales bacterium | reverse complement strand
CGACCACCGGGAAGTTGTAGTCGTATTCACCCACCTTGCGTACATCCATGTGGATGATTTTGCCGGTCAGCGTGACCTCGCGGCCCTTTTCAAATACCTCGGGGTCATAGAAACCAGGCTTGCAGGCGATGAAGCGTCCTTCGGCCTGGTCGGTGTCCCTCGGACGCATGGATGTGCCCAGTTGCCTTGCCAGGATCTCAAAACACGTGTAGTCCTTTTCGGGCCGGGTTTCGAGTATCACGCCACCCCAACGGACCGGTGTCTGCAGGTTGCCTTCGGTGGCGTCTTGCGGAATCAACGCAACGTAATCGCCTTTGAGCTGTTCCGGAATGCTGGTGCAGGCACCCAGCAGAAAACCTGTAATCGCGATTAGACTGGTAGTGCGGATCACGCGTCTCATTCCAATTCTCCCATGCGTTGATACCCGGATGCCTTGCGCGTGGTCAGGACGTTGAACGTGGCGGAAAGCGTCTGATCAGGTCCGACAACTCCTGCTGGTTATCCGAGTCCTGCGAATAACGGCAGCGGGTATAGAGTTCAGCTATTTTCAATATATCATCGCCCTTGTATTTTAATTGACCCGTCGCCTTTTGCGCGAGTTCCGTGGCGGCCATGGACGGGCGCGCAACAAACCCGGCCTTCGCCAGTTTCCGGGTGAACCGCTTCCACAACCGCAGCAACGGGTCCGGGCTTCTCGATGAGCGGAACTGCAACAGCATGGGTACCAGCATGAAGACGGCGGCGCCGACGATAAGGATCACCGCAATCATGGCCATGACCAGTTTCGCCGGACCAGGCATGTCCCAGCCAAAAATCGAAAACAGACGTGACTGGCGGTCGGCGCCAAAGGCGACCACCCAGTTGTTCCAGCCGCGCTGAAACAGGTCAAAGGTGTTGCGCGCATTCCTCAGCCATTGAAAATCGAACATGTAACGGCGCTGGTCAAGCGAATCCACCGCGCCCTGCTCGACACGTTCCGGCGCCACTGCGGCAGTGGGATCAATACGTGTCCAGCCTGAACCCCTGACCCAGACTTCCGACCAGGCGTGGGCATCGGATTGCCGGACCAGCACGTAGGAACCAATGCTGTTGAAATACCCGCCCTGGTAGCCGGTGACCACGCGCGCCGGGATACCGGCCATACGCATCATGACGGTGAAGGCCGACGCATAGTGTTCGCAAAACCCTTCCCGGGTATCGAACAGGAACTCGTCCACGGTATGACGGCTCAGCAACGGCGGGTTCAGGGTGTAATGAAAATCCTGTTGGTGAAAGTAATCCAGGGCCCTGCGGATGATCTCGGCGTCGCTCTCGGCCTCGCTACGCCATTCGGACATCATCTCCGCAGTTCTTGGATTAAAGCCTTCCGGCAGGTCGAGCGCCGCCCTGAGCAGGGTCCGCCTGAGTACCGGGCTGTCACGGAAACCGGGATCGGAGGCCACGACATAATCGCGTAACTCGGTGACCGGGTGTAAGGCGATTAACTGGTAGTCGACGGTCAGTATGGTTTTTGCCGGGATCAGCGCGGGATAATCCAGCGCGAACAGCCATTTCTGTTCTGTTGGTTCCATCTGGATCGCGTATCGAATCGGCGCATTTTCCGCTGCCGGCCTGCTGTCGGCGCGCAGGTTGCGGCTGAGGTAGCTGATCTGCCAGCTTTTACCGTCGAAATCCCAGAACACCGGTCCGCGCCAGTACAACTCGCTGTGCCGGGGTATGCCGCTTGCAAAGGTGGCTCGAAACGCGGGTGAGTCATCCATGAACAGGCTTTGAATACTGCCGGGGGTCATCGAATCGGACAGACCCGAGCGGGAGTCCAGCGCATCCTCGGGCAGACCCCACAGCGGGCTGCCCCAACGCGGAAAGAGCAAAAACAACGCCAGGCCGAGCGGTAGGGCGAGCGCTAGCAGACGCGCGCCGAATCCCAGCTCCGACAACAGGTTTCGGTCGGTGTCCGGTATCTTGTCGAGGACATCGTATGCCTCGCAGCGCTGCAGGTACATTAGGGCAATCAACGCACTGAGCAGGCACGCAATGATGTAGAGGATCATCGGGACGCCCTGGGAAAAGAGAAACTGGGTGCCGCACAGGAACAGGCTCAGGCTGGCAACGACCCGGGCATCGCGGACGCGAAAGGTTTCCAGCAATTTCAATGACAGCATCAGCACCAGCATGCTGACCGCCGCGCTTCTGCCCATGAGTCCCCCGTAAGTGCTGACCAGCACGGTCACTGCCAGCGCGGTCGCCACGATACGCAGAAACATGGGCATCGGTTTCCACCTGCGGAATTCCGCCAGCAAACGCCAGGCGATGGGCAGCAGCGTGATCGGCACCAAATGCAAGGGCATGCTGGCCAGTTGCGGTGTCATGCTGATCAAGAGGGTTAAGACCACCCAGATGATGCCGCGCCGGTCGAGCAGCGCTGTCGGAGCGGATCTCATGACAAATACAGGGCCAGTGATTCCAGGCACCTCACACGGTGAGCAGTGCCTTTGCCGGACTCGATCAGCGTGCCGGGCAGTCTCAGGCTGTAGGCAAGCTGCTTGTGGTCGGCGGCGATAACCCACGCGGTGAGGATGGACAGGCGGGTTTCAATGTCATCGCCCCTAAGAAGGTCCCAGTCGAGTGTACAAGCATTTTCACGCGGCACTTCCATTTCCAGGCTGTAAAGTTCGTCGTGACGGGCACTGGCGCGCCAGGCGACCCGCTGCATGGAATCACCGGCCTGGTATTTGCGCAGACCGTGCACCTCGTCACCGTCGCCCTTTATGGCCCGGCCGCTTTGACCCTGGCCGCTCTTCGGCAGCGGCGGCGCGGTGCGCGCAGGCGCCGGATAGACCAGGCAGCGGCTACGCGGAAAGATCCATGACCAGGCTTTGAAAAGCCCCAGCGGAAAACGTGTTTCCAGACGGAATGAAGGCATTTCAAGCCATCCGCGTTGCACCGTCGGATGCCTGAGAACCATTGAATTGTGGCTGTTGAGTCTGAAGTCCGCGCAGTCCTGGGGCTTGTTGAAGCCGGCCTGGACCGCGAAGCGCTGATGGTCATCACCATTGGAAACAAAGACACGGAACTGGGCGTCCTCACCGCAAAACACGGGTTCGGACCAGACGTTGTCAATTTTCAACCCGGACAGGTTGCGGTAGGCGATCAGCGTCGTCAACTGGGCGACGGCGCCGAGCAGGAAGACCAGGATCAGCGCCATGCTGTTGTTAAAATTAAGACCACCGAGCGCCATGCAAACCAGCATGAATCCGAACCCCCAGCCAAACCGGGTCGGCAGCACGAAAATGTGGCGGTACTCCAGTTCCACTGGCGGTGTCAATGGCCCGCGTTTGGCCTGAACACGCTGTTTGATCCAGCCTGTGATGTTGTCTCTGATGGATTGGCGGGCGGGTGAGGCGGCGACCATTGCCAACGTCCGGTTCAGGGGATGGCGACCTGGTTCAACAAATCTGAAACCTGCTCGGTGACCGATGTTTCCATGCCATGCGGGACGCTCATGCGGTGCCGCGCGAGACTTGGGAATATCGCCTTGACGTCCTCGGGAATGGCAAAATCGC
>JBFZEL010000461.1:0-3374 GCA_041306925.1 Lysobacterales bacterium | reverse complement strand
CCTGACACGCAGAAGACCATCGGCCGCTTCACGCAGCGCATGGTATAAATCTGCGATTTCCGGCAACAGCGCAAGACGCTTGTTGTCGGCGACAACGCCCAGGAAACCCTTGAAGCGGTCATCGAATGCCCCGCTTGCCGTGTCCAGCATGATCTGAACGATCTGCCTGTCACTTGCGTGCGGGCTACCCAGCAGACCGGCCAATGACGGATCCGTCACCGCCGCGCTTGCCAGGTCGAGCATGTCGTTCCAACGGTCCGTGGCGTTTTCAGCCATGGCCAGTTCGAACGCCGCCTTGGCGTAAGGTCGGGCCAGCGTCTTCGCATTGCTCATATTCAGATCTCTGCGATCAACTTGTCGAGAAGCTCACGATGCGTTTCTGCATCTACTTCCTTTTCCAGTATTTTGGATGCGCCCAGAACGGCCAGGCTGGCGACGGAAGCACGTAATGCCTCACGCGCCTGGTTGGCGGCCAGGGTGATTTCGGCTTCAGCCGCCGTCACCTGGCGCTGGCGTTCACTGGTGGCATCCTCTTTCGCCTGCTCCAGAATCTGGCTGTGACGCTGATTGGCCAAATCGACGATTTCACCGGCTTTGTTGCGGGCTTCGAGAATCTGCTCGCCAGCTTTCAGCTTGGCGGCTTCCAGCTCTTTTACGGCGAGATCAGAAGCCGCCAGACCATCGGCGATCTTTTCCCGCCGTTGGTCGATGGCTTTGAGCAGTTCCGGCCAGATAAACTTCATGCAGAACCACACGAAGATCATCATCGCGATCGACTGCAATACCAATGTGGCATTAATATTCATGCCTTACCTCGCTCTAGCAAACATGTGTTGAAAACAAACCCGTTAACGACCGCTGCTGCGGCCGGCATACCCGTAATTCAGTTTTCAACCGCCCACTGCGTTTTGCAACTGGCCGACGAACGGGTTGGCGAATGTCAGGAACAGCGCGATACCCACGCCGATCATCGCCACCGCATCCAGCAAGCCAACGGCAAGCAGAAACTTACCCTGCAGCAGCGGTGCAATTTCCGGCTGACGTGCAGTGCCCTCCAGCAAGCGTCCGCCAAGGAGGCCTACACCGATACCAACACCCAATGCGCCCAGGCCGACCAGCAGGCCAACGGAGAGTGCGGTCATAGCAATTACAGTTTCCATCAATAACTCCTGTTTACAAAGATGGTTTATAAAAAAAACACATAGTGAAAAAACTCAGGTCAATACCGACCAATTAATGGTGTTCCGAAGCCATGCTCAGGTACACGATGGTTAGCATCATGAATATAAAAGCCTGCAAGGTAATGATGATGATGTGGAACACAGCCCAACCGAAGTGCATCAACTGCCCGCCGAGGAAGGCCAGACCGCCGACCAGCAGCATCTCCGTCATCAATAACCACGCGGTTCTCTTGTTATCCAGCTTGCCCTTCATGTTCAGCCACAAGGTGGCGAAAACAGCAACCGTGGCCACGATCCAGAACCAGGCGGGAATATGCTCGCCAAATATTGAGCTCAGGCCCGCGCCGATCACCCCGGAGCCGGCGGTAAAGATCAGCGCAATCAGGATAAAGATCAGTTCACCCGCGTACATATTGCCAAACAGTCGCAAACCCAGTGAAACCGGTTTTGCAAACAGCGTAATCGTTTCCAGCAGCAGGTTAAAGATCATCACAAAAGGCCAGATAACCTTGGGCATACCCAGATCTTTTGGATTCAGAGGGTTCAGGACCAGTTCGCTGAGGAATCCGCCGACGCCCTTGAAGCGGATGGAATAGATGATAATCAGCGCGAAGACGGCGACAGCCATACCCAGCGTGGCGTTCACGTCGGTAGTGGGTACCACTTTCTGGTAGCTGACGCCCGCGGAAGAGGCCACCCAGGGCAGCCAGTCGACCGGGATCAGATCCATGGCGTTCATGAAAAAGATCCATACGAACAGGGTCAGCGCCAACGGCGCAATGAGCCTGCTGTTGCCGTGAAAGGATTCACGCACGCTGCCGTCGACAAACTCAAAAATGATTTCGATAAAAGCCTGGAACCGGGTAGGTATGCCGGAATTGGCTTTTTTGGCCACGTTTCTGAACATCGCGTAAAAGACAAGACCGAGGACGATGGCCCAGAACAGCGTGTCAACGTGAAAAGCCCAGAAACCCATCGCAGCCGCCTCTGCAGCAGAATGGGCAATACCCCATGTGCCATCAGCATGCTGCCCGAAAGTCAGGTTCTGCAGGTGATGTGCAATGTATTCGCCGGAGGTCAGTTTTTCGGTGCCGCTCGACATGGATAACAGTCCGCCCTCAAATTTACGTCCCAAACGGGGTTACAGGTGTCCAATTTATTAGCAGAAAGCGGTAATCCGGCTTGTCGCTATTTAGCGGGCCATTGTAACACCCTGTAGAAAGTCAGGGCAACGTTACGGCGTGGTTTTCAGGCTGATCGACAGTGGGTTTGAAGTGGTCTATATTTTGCTTCCGGATCATGCCGGATTCGCTTGAAGATTTAAACGGTATTGCTGACCGGATGGGGGCAGCGCGGTTGATTTTTTAACAGGGCATCGCCGCCTTTGACCGCATATCGTGTACCGACCCGTCCCACTCTGAAAACCGCGCCGGAGAATCAACATGTTAATTCCACTGTTACTGGGTTGCGCCACGGTCTTCATCACGATGAGCGTGCAGATCGCCGCCGTGGTTTATATGCTCCAGTACCTGTTCAATACGCTAACCCGCGCGGAAGACGAACTCTTCGACAGACGCAGGGCGACCTACGTGATCAGCCTGATCATGACGATGCTGTTTGTCGGGCACGTGATCCAGGTCGCAATCTGGGCGGTCCTGTTCATGCGGTTGGGGGAGTTCACCGATTTTCAGACGGCGTTTTACCACTCGATGGTCAATTTCGCTTCACTCGGTTACGGTGATATTGTCATGAGTGAGAAATGGCGGTTACTCGGCGCGATTGAAGCCAGCACCGGCGTCCTGATGTTTGGATTATCGGCAGGTGTGATGCTCGCCCTAATGACCCGGATATTAACCCGCGGCTCCCACTTGAAAGACCAGTTCGCCGCATTGAATCAGAAGGACCATAATCGCTGATGGACCGCGTCCGGTGTTGCAGCGTCCTGCGTTCTGCGCCTGCCGCGACTTCTGATCGTGTCAGGCGTCGCCAGGCCCATCGATACAGGGCCGCTCAACGCGGACTCAATCCCGGCTGGGCTGCCAGTCAATGACGGGCGGCGTCCTGCCGTCCAAACAGATCCAGGCCGTTGACCATGTTATTGCTGTGGATGTTGAGATCAACGGCGCTGCCCTGCCGCAGGCAGCGCCGGTCATGTTGTTTAATGTTCCGTCAAGGCCATTCGGGTATGCGGCC
>JBFZEL010000460.1:0-3629 GCA_041306925.1 Lysobacterales bacterium | reverse complement strand
GCAGCGGCAAGACAGCGCTGACACTGGAAAAGCTCAAGCATGCCGAAGGCGAAGTGCTGTATGTAACACATTCAGCATTTCTCGCCCGCAACGCCCGTGATCTGTATTACGCCAACGGCTTTGAGCACACGGGTCAGGACGCCGTGTTTCTGTCCTACCGCGAGTTTGTCGAATCTATCCGTGTGCCTGGCGGGCGAGAGGCACAGTGGCGCGATTTCGCCGCCTGGTTCGCTCGCCTGCGTCAGACCTTCAAGGGTATCGACGCCCATCAGGCATTCGAGGAGATCCGTGGTGTGCTGGCCGCGGGCGCCGAAGGTGTCGTCTCGCGCGCAGCGTATCGGCAACTCGGTGTGCGCCAGTCCATTTTCCCTGTGGAACGTCGCGATGTCTTGTACGACCTGTTTGACAAGTACCGTGCCTGGCTGGCCGGGGAAAAGCTCTACGACCTGAACCTGGTAGCCCAGGATTGGTTGTCGCTGGCCGCGGCGCGTTACGATTTTGTCGTTATCGACGAAGTGCAGGATATCACCGCCATCCAGCTTGCACTGGTGCTGAAAACCCTGCGGCGGCCGGGGCACTTCCTGCTGTGCGGCGATTCCAACCAGATCGTCCACCCCAACTTTTTTTCCTGGGCGCAGGTGAAAAGCCTGTTCTGGTGCAACGCCGAACTGGCCGAGCGTCAAACCCTGAAGATGCTTGACGCCAATTTCCGCAACGGTGCGGAGGCCACGCGCGTCGCCAATACGCTGCTCAAGATCAAGCAGAAACGTTTCGGTTCCATCGACCGCGAAAGCAACTTCCTGGTGCGGGCGGTGGGAGGGGAAAGCGGGCAGGTGGTATTGCTGCCGGACCGGGATGATGTAAAAAAGGAACTGGACGGAAAGATCCGCAAATCCACGCAGTTTGCCGTGTTGGTGATGCGCGACGAGGACAAGGCCAGGGCCCGCGAGTACTTCACCACGCCGTTGTTGTTCGCCATCCACGAAGTCAAGGGGCTGGAATACGAGAACATCGTCCTGTACCGCTATGTTTCCGATCACCGTGCTGAATACGCCGAGATTGCTGCCGGTGTCGCAGCTGAGGACCTCGCCGCTGACGCGCTCGATTACCGGCGTGCCAGGGACAAGGATGACAAGTCACTGGAGGTTTACAAGTTCTTTGTCAACGCTTTGTATGTCGCGCTGACCCGGGCAACCCGGAACATTTATCTCATCGAGTCCGATGGCGGGCATCCGATATTGCAGTTACTGGCGCTGGCGCCAGCCGACAGGATGCAGGTCGAGGCCCGGCAGTCATCGCATGAAGACTGGCAAAGGGAGGCGCGCAAACTCGAGCTGCAAGGCAAGCAGGAGCAGGCGGAAGCCATACGCAAGAGCATCCTCAGGGAGGCGCCCGTACCCTGGCCGGTGTTTGACCAGGCCCGCATCGAGGCATTGCTCAACAAGGTGTTCCGCGAGCAGGTGCCGGGCAGCAAGCCCCGCCAGCAGCTTTATGAATACGCCGCCTGCCATGATGAACCGGTGCTGGTCTCCTGGCTGGTGCAGGAGGCCAAATTCGATACCGCGCGCGGCTTTGAGCAGCAGCGTGCGAGCCTGGTACGCAAATTCTTCGCACCTTACTTTGCCAACAATTTCAAGGATATTCTCCGGCAATGCAGCCAACACGGTCTCGAACATCGTCTGCCGATGAACCTGACACCACTGATGGCGGCAGCGGCGGCGGGTAACCTGGCGCTGGTTGAGTCGCTGCTGGAGCGCGGCGCCAACCGGGATGCCACCGACCACCTGGGTTGCAACGCCCTGCACTGGGCCCTGCGCGCGGCAATCCGCGACCGCAGCTTTGCACGCGGGCCGTTCGCCGCGCTTTACGAATTGCTCGCGCCCGCTGCCATCGACTTCACCAGCGGCCAACGCCTGATACGCGTCGACCGGCACCTGTCAGAGTATTTTCTGCTGCAGACCCTGTGGGCGCTGTTCAAGTCACGCTTTACCCACCAGCAACACCGTCCATTGGGTGCTTTCGACACTGCGTCCATCCTCGCGGCATGGGAACACCTGCCGGCCAATGTCGTGCGCCCGGAGCGCAACCGGCGCCAGCATTTGTCCGGCGTGCTTGCCCGCAACGAAGTCGGGCGCGACTATGCATACAATCGCGCGTTGTTCAAACGTGTGCGCCAGGGCTGGTACCAGTTTAACCCCGTGCTGCTGGTAAGACCCTGGGCCCACGAATCCGACACCTGCGTTCCCGTCTATCAAGCGCTCAACCTGCCCTTTATCAATGAATTTGCCAGGGACGATGTATGGCACCGGATAGCAGAATATTTGGCGATGGCGGATCTTCCCGGGTGCGCCACCCCAATAGCGGCCGAGCGGGCCCAGGCCAGGATAGAGACGGCCAGGCGCGAACAGGCGGAACTTGCGGCCCGGCGACAGCGTGAGCGCGAACGCTGGCTGGCAATGGAACGAAGGCCGTTGCCGGGGCAACCGGAAGAGCCGAAGTGGGGTACAGCCGAGGCGAAGCGGCGCGAGATTCAGCGGTTACTGGCGTTATCGGCCAGGAACAAAAAGCAATGACTTCAGTAACCATCAAACGCATACCGGTGCCATACAACAGGAAATAGTCACGGCTAATCCATCGACAGCTTAACCTGGGCGTTATAAGCCTTTGGCGGTTAATCCCAAATATGTAGTATTATGTAATACACGCAACTACAACATAGGAATAATTATGGGTGTTACAAGTATTCGCTTAAGTAAAGATGTAGAAATTCCCCTTGAGCAGCTTGCTCAAAAGCTGGACCGAAGTAAGAACTACCTGGTCAACCAGGCCATTAAGGAATTTGTGCTTCGTCAGTCCATGGAAGAACTAAGATGGTCAGATACAACAGAAGCTCTGGAATCTGTCAAGGCCGGGCGCTTGGTTGAATCTCCAGAAGTTTCTGAGTGGCTTAAATCCTGGGGCAGCGATTCGCCGAAATCTCCGCCTGCCGTATGAGAATTAGGTACACGACCGAGGCAATTTCTGATCTGGAAAGATTACGCGCATTTGTAGAACCCAAAAATCCACACGCCGCACGGCGGATAGCAGCCGAACTTTCGGATGGGATTGAGAATCTGGCAGTTTTTCCCGATATAGGGCTTCCCGTTAAACGAGCTCCGAATCCGAAATCGATACGTGATCTTTTCGTTGGAAACTATACGGTTCGGTATTTGAGGAATGAAAGTGCGATTATCATTCTTCGAATATGGCATGGAAAAGAACTTGAGAAAGACTCATAACGAATCATTCAACTCGGACGACTGCTTCGCAGTTGCCTTGCAGGCGTCCTCGCCCAGGTTGCTGCGTTAGCGTTCTGCCGCGCATGACAAGCCACATTTTCTATTCACGGGGCAGTCCCTTCTTGCTATGTGCTGAATAATCCTGAAAACTTGCCTGCAACTGAAGAGGGTATCTATACTCTCGCTACCCATCACCTCAAATCCGGAGATTTTGACCATGAGCCACACCCTGCACGTTAACGGCCAGCAGCATACGACCGACGTAGACGGCGCTATGCCCTTGCTCTGGTTCCTGCGCGATACGCTGGAACTCACGGGTACCAAGTACGGTTGCGGTATGGGTTTGTGCGG
>JBFZEL010000459.1:0-3261 GCA_041306925.1 Lysobacterales bacterium | reverse complement strand
GGCAGTCCTGCATGAACTGGCCAGGCGTGGTTTCAACGAAATACAGGTCGAGGCCGGCGCGACACTGTGTGGTACATTGCTGCAACAGGGGCTGGTCGACGAACTGCTGGTTTACCAGGCGCCGGTCATACTGGGCGGGTCTGCGCTGAGTCCTTTTGCGCTGCCACGACTTGATAATATGGACGACCGCGTCCATCTGCAGTGGGTGGACTCGCGGCGTATCGGCAATGACCTGCGCTTGCGCCTGAAACCTGTTTTCCGGGGTTAGGAGTTAATCAAGCATGTTTACAGGAATCGTAGCAGCCACCGGAAAAGTCCTGGCCCGCGAAGCATATGAAGGTGACCTGCGTATCCGCTTCGGGGTGCCGCCGGATCTGATGGCGGGTTGTAAAACCGGTGACAGCATCAGTATTTCAGGGGTTTGCCTGACCATGCTCGAGCCGGACTCGACGGGTTTCAGTGCGGACCTGTCGGTCGAGACGCTGGACAAGACCAGTCTCGGCACGCGCCGGCCTGGCGACCGGGTTAACCTGGAACTGGCCATGCGCGCCTCGGACCGCCTCGGTGGCCACATGGTATCCGGTCACGTGGACGGTCTTGCCAGGCTGGTGTCACGCACCGTTGATGCACGTTCGGAACGGTTTCTGTTTGAAACCGGTCGCGGCCTGGCCCGGTACATCGCGCCGAAAGGGTCGGTCTGCCTGGACGGCGTCAGCCTGACGGTCAATGAGGTCGATGACAACCGCTTTTCGATTTGCGTCATTCCGCACACCCTGGAAGTGACGACATTGGGCGAACTGGCCGCCGGTGAGCTTGTGAACCTGGAGGTCGACCTGATCGCCCGCTACCTGGACCGGCTGAACCAGTATGGCCATGCGTCGCCGCGTGACGAACAGGTTGGATAACCGGGTTGGATGACCGGGCGGGCTGACAAGGACAATGATGGACGTGCAATTGAATACGATTCCTGAACTCATCGAGGACATACGCGCCGGGCGCATGATTGTGCTGATCGATGATGAAGACAGGGAAAATGAAGGTGACCTGGTGATGGCCGCCTCCATGGTGCGACCCGAGGATATCAATTTCATGGCCCATCACGGCCGTGGTTTGATCTGCATGCCGCTCACCCGTGAACGTTGTGAACAGCTCAACCTGAAGCTCATGGTGAACCGGAACGAAAGCCGGTTCTCGACCAATTTCACCGTTTCGATCGAAGCTTCTGAGGGTATTTCGACCGGTATCTCGGCTTACGACCGGGCGCATACCATCCGCACCGCCGCCCGTCCGGACGCAAATCCGGCCAGTATTTCCCAACCCGGTCACGTATTTCCGATCATGGCGCAGCCAGGCGGCGTGCTGACGCGTGCCGGGCACACCGAGGCAGGCGTTGATCTCGCAATGTTGTCCGGTCTTGAGCCGGCCGCGGTCCTGGTTGAAATTCTCAACGAGGACGGCACCATGGCGCGACGGCCGCAACTCGAAGCCTTCGCCCGGAAACACGCTCTGAAGATCGGCACCATTGCCGATTTGATCCGCTACCGCCTGGAGACGGAACGTTCGGTAGAGTGTCTTTGCAGCAACGACGTGGAAACGGATTTTGGCCCGTTCCGTTTGCTGACCTATCGTGACAGCATCAATGACGAACTCCATCTTGCCCTGCTCAAGGGCGAGGTCGATCCGGCCGAAGCGATGCTGGTGCGTGTCCATGTGCAAAACCCGCTCAGCGATATCCTCGGTATCAGGCGTGCAGACTTTGGTCTGCCGCTGCGCCTGGCCATGGCGGAGATCGCCCGGCAGGGCAAGGGCTTGCTGCTGGTGCTGGGCGGTCATGAGGATAACGACAGCCTGCTCAGGCGTATTCAGGAACATCCGCAACCCAAAGTGTTCTCCGGTGGAGACAGCCGGGGCTCCAGCGAACTCCGCACCTATGGTATCGGGGCGCAGATCATCGTCGATCTCGGCATCAGGAAAATGCGGGTTCTGAGCGCCCCTAAACGCATGACCGGTCTCGCGGGTTTTGGCCTCGAAGTGGTCGAGTATGTTGACAGTGAGCACCATGCTGAAGAAACCCACAAGGATGACCACAAGGATGGCCGGCATGCATGAATTCCCCCTGGAAATGCCCCGGCGCAAGTGCAGCATTGCCTTGGTCGCCAGCGAGTTCAATCGTTTCATCGTGCAGCAATTGGTGGACGGCGCAGTTGACGCACTGAGAATCAATAACGTGATGCAGCAGGATATCAGCCTGGTCTGGGTGCCGGGCGCATTTGAATTGCCGCTCGCAGCGGACCAGCTGGCCTCAATCGGACGTCATGATGCCATCATCGCGCTGGGTGCGGTCATCCGCGGCGGCACGCCCCACTTTGAGTATGTTGCCGGTGAATGCAGCCGTGGCCTGGCCAGTGTCGGGCTCAAACATGGGCTGCCGGTCATCTTTGGCGTGCTGACGACCGATAACATTGAGCAGGCGCTTGAACGGGCAGGAACCGGCGCGGGCAACAAGGGTTTTGATACCGCCGTTGCGGCCTTGCAGATGATTGCCCTGATGGACCGGCTTAATGTCGAATAAAACCGAAAACAGGTTTGAATCCCGCCGGCGTGCGCGGCGCCGTGCACTGCAGGCCCTCTACCAGTGGCACCTGACCGGTCTGGATGTCGGTGAAATTCTCGCCCAATTCCACGAGGAGCAGGATTTTGGCAATGTCGATGACGAGCTGTTTACCACCCTGGTCAGAAAAGTGAGCAATGAGCAGGCGGTACTCGATGCGAAGATCGCGCCGTTTCTCGATCGTCCGCTCGGCCAGCTGGATGTGATCGAACACGTGATCCTGAGCATCGGCGCATTTGAGCTGTTGCACAGCATCGAGGTTCCCCTCGAGGTCGTCATCGACGAGGCGATCAACCTGGCAAAAATGTTTGGCGCGGAACAGGGCCACAGTTATATCAATGGCGTTCTCGACAAGGCGGCGAAACAATGGCGGGACCCTGCGACTTCACTGCCATTCAGCCAGGTTTGAGCCGGTGAAGGAGTTTGAGCTGATTCGACAGATTCAGCGGGAGACCCGCGTTGATTTTCCACGCGGTTTTGAACATGGGGTCATACTCGGTATCGGCGATGATGCCGCAGTGCTTGAATTGCCCGCGGGCCGGCAACTGGTGGCAGCGGCCGATACGCTTAACGCCGGCGTCCACTTTCCCGATGACACTGCGGCATATGATATCGGCTACAAATGCCTGGCGGTCAACCTGAGCGACCTG
>JBFZEL010000458.1:0-5500 GCA_041306925.1 Lysobacterales bacterium | reverse complement strand
CAGCGGTTCAACCACCATATACCGGGTCATCAACAACTGATTCCGCTTGCAGCGCCTGTCCCAGGGATCGGGGCAGGCGTTTTTTATTGGTTTATTATGACTTGCACCGTGCGCAGAACCGGTCGAAACAGCTAAAACTATTTTGGCAGCGGGGGCTTTTCTTTCGCCGGGAACACCGTCGCCATGCCGTCGAGGTATTGCCATTGGGCATCGATAAATGCCTGCAGCGCCCCGGTATTGTTCCACACCTGGCTGAAGCGGCGTTGCTGCCGGATGTAGGGCTCGATCGAGGTGTTGTCGGGGCGCTGGTTGATACGGTAGCGGCGGCCGTCGAAGATTTCGTAGAGCGGGAACAGACCGCAGCGCACCGCGAGTTCGATCAGTTCGGTGCTCTGGTCGGGTTCCGACTTCCAGCCGGTCGGGCATGGTGACAGCATCACAAGGAAACGGAAGCCCTTGACCGAACGGGCGTAGCGGATCTTGCGCAGGAAATCCTCGCGGTGACCGATCGACAGGGTTGCGGCATACGGAATCCGGTGCGCCGCCATGATCGCCATCAGGTCCTTCTTGCGTTCCGTTTTGCCCTCTGGCGTGGTGCTGGTGACTGCGCCGACCGGTGTTGCACCACTGCGCTGGCCGCCGGTGTTGCCGTAGATCTCGTTGTCGTAACAGATGTAGATGATGTCCTCGTTGCGCTCGGCCGCAGCCGACAGGGTCGCGAGACCGATGTCGTAGCTGCCACCGTCGCCGGCCCAGCAGATCACCGGGTTGTCGATGCCGTTCATGGCGGCAACGGCGGAGATACCGGTGGCCACCGCCGGCGAACTGGCAAAGGTGGTGGCGGCGGTCGGTACGCCGTAACCACTGGTCGGAAACGCGCCGGCGGTGACGATGCCGCAGCAGGACGGGATCACCAGCACCGGTTTTTCATCACCGAGTGCCTCGTCCAGCCATTGCAGACCGATCGACATGCCGCACCCGGCGCAGTTGGTATTGCCCGGTCTTAACAGGTGGGTTTCATAGGGTTTGGACGGGGTGACAGCGCTCATTGTGAAGTGTCCTTCCATTCCGGTGGTGACGACGCCTGGCGCTGATTCAGGTCATCGATGATGGCATTGATGTTGTCCGGTGTCACATCGCCGCCGCCGAGACCGACCAGGTAATCCTGCAGCAGCACATCGGGACGCTGCCTGAGCGTGGTGGCGATCTCCTGCCAGAAGATGCCGCCGGAACCCGGCGAGTGGTTGCGGTCGAGCACGGCGATCTTTTTGGCGGCGCCGATGGCGGCCAGGAATTGCTCACGCGGAAACGGCCGGAACAGCTTCTGCCGGATCATGCCGATCTTTTCACCGCGCGCGCGACGCTCCCTGACCACGTTGTGCAGGGTCCGCGCCATGGTGTTGCAGGCCACCAGAACGATCTCCGCATCTTCGGTATCGAATGCCTCGAGCACACCCGCCGGGCGCCGGCCAAAGATGTTTTCAAACTCGTCGCGGGCCTCTTCCAGCACCGGAAAAACCTGTTCCATCGAATGCTGTATCGCGTAGCGGTGATGTTCCGTTTCATTGGAAAAGGTCATGCCGCCGAAGGTTGCGGGATGCGCGTGTTTCAAACGGTGCGGTATGTTGCAGGGCGGCAACAGCGCATCGACCTGCTCCTGCGTGGGCAGATCGACCACCATCTGCGTGTGCGAGGTGACAAAACCGTCCATCGCCACGATCACCGGTAGCATTACGCGGTGATCCTCCGCGACCCGGAACGCCAGCAGGATCGTATCGGCCAGGTCCTGGTGGCTGTCGCAGTAAAATTGCAGCCAGGCGGCGTCGCGCATCATCAGGCTGTCACCCTGGTCCACCCAAATGTTCCAAGGCGGCCCGAGCGTGCGGTTGACCGCGATCATGACGGTTGGCAGGCGGTAGTAGCCGGCGGCGAAAATGTTCTCGGTCATGTAGGCCAGGCCGTTGGAGGAACTGGCGGTAAAGGTGCGCGCGCCGGCCAGCGCCGCGCCGATGCATACGGCCATCGCGCTGTGCTCCGATTCGACCAGCACGACCCGGCCCTTGTTGAACCTGAAGGCGGACAGGAATTCGATGATCTCGGTTTGCGGCGTGATCGGATAGGCGCCGGCGCAGCAGCCACGGGCGTTGCGGTTGGCCTCACCCGCCAGCGCCAGCGTATGGCCAGCGACGTGGTTACCGGTTGCAAGCGTTCTGCCCATCCCGAATTCTCCTCGGCTCACAATTGCGCCATGTAAATGGCGCCGCGTGGACAGGCCGTCATGCACACGCCGCAACCCTTGCAGTATTCGAGGTCGAAGACATAGCCATCTTCGCCATCGCTGCGCCGCAGGATGCCTTCCGGGCAATATTCCAGGCAGCGGTCACAGCGGTTACAGACCCCGCAACTGAGGCAGCGCTGCGCCTCGGCCACCGCCCCGGCGCCGCCCGGACCCGCCTGGAAGCCGAGGTGCACTTCATCGAAACAACGGCGGCGAACCGCGGGGCTGAGCGTCCTGACTGCTTCGGGTGGCTGATGTTCAAAACGCTGGAACCTGATCTGTGCCGAGGTTGCCACGGGCTCCTCGGCCGGCGGGAACAGGTCCTCGCCGGTCAGCGTGCGGTGGATGTGCCGCGCCGCCCGCAATCCGCAACCGATGGCGGCTGCAACCGTGCCGGCGTTGGTCGCGAAATCGCCGCCGACAAACAACGGGGCGCCGCTGAGACCCAGCAACGCCTCGCCCTCCTTTATCTCCGAACCTTCCGGCAGTATGGAAATATCGTGGGACTGGCCGAGCGCCAGGATCACCAGGTCACAGGCCAGTTCAAAGCGGGCCTCCGGATTGGTGTCGGCAATCGGCCGTGGTCTGCCGCTGGCATCGGGCGGACCCAGCTTCATGCCCTGGCAGGTCAGTACCGGACCATTGCCGGAATCCTGCAGACTCACCGGGGCTACCAACTCGTCGAGGATGATGCCCTCCTCGAGCGCCTGTTCGACCTCCTCGAAGATGGCCGGCATCTCGCTGCGGGTGCGCCGGTAGAGGACGCGCACTTCGCGGGCGCCGATACGCAGGGCCGAGCGGGCGGCGTCCATGGCGGTGTTGCCGCCGCCGATGACGACGACACGCTGGCCGGTAAGCCGCATGTTGCCCTGGCGCACCTGTTCCAGAAAGTGCAGCCCCTGGACCGGCGTGACCCCCGCCTGGTCGCCGAGATCGAGGTCACTGACATGCTGCAGACCGGTGGCCACAAAAACGGCCTGGAACTCGCGGCTCAGGGTCAGCATGTCCGCACGGGTCAGGACCTGGCCGGTTCGGACGCTGATGTCGTGGCTGAGGATGTAACCGATTTCCCTGTCCAGTACCTCGCGCGGCAGACGGTAGGCCGGGATACCGGTACGCAGCACGCCGCCGAGTTCATCACCCGCCTCGAACAGCGTCACCGGGTAACCCAGCCGGGCAAGCTGGTAGGCGGTGCTGAGACCTGCCGGTCCGGAGCCGACCACGGCAACCGCCGCGTCACGCCAGGCGCGGACCGGCGCCGGCCGTACGCCAAGGTCCGCCGCGGCGCGTTCGATTTCCCTGACGTTGACCGACTGGTCGAA
This sequence comes from Lysobacterales bacterium, assembly GCA_041306925.1. Taxonomy (GTDB): domain Bacteria; phylum Pseudomonadota; class Gammaproteobacteria; order Xanthomonadales; family SZUA-36; genus SZUA-36. The sequence goes on along the minus strand of JBFZEL010000458.1, from coordinate 1,900 downwards.
TTCCGCACGGTTGCAGGTATCCATGCACGGCGCGGGGCAGACACGGCCGCAGACCGCCGGTAGCGGGGAGGTTTGGAGCAGTACGGAAAGGGCCCGGTCGTATTCCTGTTTGCCCACCGCATCGATAAATCCGCGCACGTCGTTGCCTGCGGGGCAGACGTGGTTGCAGGGCGGTGTCAAGCGGCGCCGTTCAGGCTTTTCCGTCGCCCAGCTGCCGGTCTTGATCTTTGGCATGCCGCCGACGTCTTCATCGAACAGGTCGGCGACCCGGACCTTTGCAGGCGGCATCGAGGGCCGGTGGATCTCGCCCGGCAGGCTGCGGGTGGCAACCAGCGTGTAGGCTTCGCGGGCGCAGGTCTTGTTCACCCCGGTAAAATTCAGGTGTTCCAGGGCCGCGAGGATTTCCGTCAGCGTCAGACCGAGCACCCTGGCGATGGAACCCGCCATGACGGTGTTGACGATCGGCACGGTGCGGGTGCCAAGGCCATGGGCCACCGCGATGCTGGTGGCGTCCACCGTGGCTACCTTGCGGCCGGAAAAATGTTCCTCGAAGCCGGTTTTATCGGCTGGGGTATTGATGATGATAAAGCCGCCGGGTTTCATGCTGGCGTCCATGCCGGCCGCGATCAGGGTGCGGTCCAGCACGACGATATGATCGGGGTGTTCAACCTGGTTGTGATTGGTGATTTCTTCGTCGTCTACACGGACGAATGCCTGTAACGGTGCGCCGGAGCGTTCAGCGGCATAGACGCCAAAGGCCTGTACGTATTTACCCTTCAGAAAGTAGGCCGAGGCGATGATCTTGGCCAGCGTTACGCCGCCCTGCCCGCCACGCCCGCATATCGTGATTTCCATCATCGCGGCGCTTTCTATCCTCTCTGTCGTGCTCAGTAACACATTGGACAGCCATGCGGTGGATACCCGATTGAGTCGCTATACAACGGCAAAATTCTTGCTGAGGAAGACCCGCACGGGAGCATTCACCGCAGCTGTTATTTTAACCCGACAGCCAGCCCGTTACACCCGCGCCGGCACTCCAAGGTGATCTATATCAAGTCCGGCGGGATAAAATCACAGCACCAGTCCGCCGTCCACGCTGAGCACTGCACCGCTGATGAAGGCGGCGAGATCGGAGGCCAGGAAAACGTACGCGTTGGCGATGTCTTCCGGGTTGCCCATGCGCGCAAGCGGGGTCTTGCCGACGATTTGTTCAATGACATTTGCAGGGATGGTGTCGACCATCTCCGTGGCGATGAAACCCGGCGCCACCGCGTTGACCCGGATGCCCTTGCGGCCGAGTTCACGCGCCCAGACCCTGGTCATGCCGATCACGCCCGACTTGGTCGCGACGTAGTTGGTCTGCCCGTAATTGCCGTACAGACCAACCACCGATGAGGTATTGATGATACAACCGGATTTTTGCTCCACCATCACCGGCGCGACGGCCTGGGTGCAGTGGAAGACGCCACCGAGGTTGACGTCGATGACCTGCCGCCATTGTTCCTCGGTCATCTTCAACAGGCTCGCGTCACGCGTGATGCCGGCGTTGTTGACCAGCACGTCGATCCTGCCGGTTGCCTGCAGCAGCGCCTGGACCGCCGCCTTGACGGAATCCATTGCGGTGACATCGACCTGCCGGAAACGCACATCGAGACCTTTTTGCTTGAGCTGCGACTCGGCGGCGGCGCCTTTATCCGTATTGAAGTCCCAGATCGCGACGATCGCGCCTTCCGCGGCAAAACGCTCCGCCGCGCACAAGCCGATACCCTGTGCGCCACCGGTCACGATAACGACTTTCTGTTCCAGCAAACCCATACCATCCTCCAGATCCCGGCGACTGTTCAGCCTTCCCAGTCACGCTCAAGCCAGCGCGACGCGAGCAGGAACAGCGCCGCTGCAA
>JBFZEL010000457.1:0-4513 GCA_041306925.1 Lysobacterales bacterium | reverse complement strand
TCGCACGGTAATGACGGAGACGGCCGCAAACACCAAAACCAGTGCAAATACGTAAAAAACCAGTTCCTGGACAATCATCTGTAGGCCGCATCCCTGTTACGATTTTCTGCAATCTCGGCTTCATACCGATCACCGATTGCCAGCAGTTTTTGTTTCGTCATGATGCCCTCTTCGCGGCTTTCCATGTGATATTCGAGAATGCCGGTTTCAACGATGGAATCAACCGGGCAGGACTCTTCGCAGAAACCGCAGAAAATGCACTTGAACAAATCGATGTCGTAGCGCGTCGTGCGGCGGGTGCCGTCCGCGCGCTGTTCGGAGTCGATGGTGATCGCCAGGGCCGGGCAAACGGCCTCGCACAACTTACAGGCGATACAGCGTTCTTCGCCGTTAGGGTAGCGGCGCAGGGCATGCAGGCCGCGGAACCGGACGGACTTCGGTGTTTTCTCTTCCGGATAGTTGATGGTAATGGGATAACGAAACATGTGCCGCATGGTGAGGCTCAGGCCTTTGAGCAACTCGAGCAGTAGCAGGCTTCTAAAATATTCGATGACTCGTTTCATCCTCAGCTACCCTTTACCACGATACCAAGTACGGTCATCAGCGATGCAAGCATCACCCAGACCAGTGTTATGGGAATCAACGCTTTCCAACCCAGGCGCATGATCTGGTCGTAACGGTAACGGGGGAATGTCGCCCGGTACCACAGGAACATGAACATGAAGACGACGGTCTTGGCGAGGAACCAGAAAATACTGCCCTGACCCAGAATGGTGTCGCCCAGCACCGGCATACCTTCGAACGGCGACAGCCAGCCGCCCGCGAACAGGATCGCGGTCAGACCCGAAATCAGTATCATATTGGCGTATTCGGCCAGGAAAAAAATGGCAAAGGTCGAACCGGAATATTCAACGTGGAAGCCTGCCACGATTTCCGACTCACCCTCGGCCTGGTCAAATGGCGCGCGGTTGGTTTCGGCCAGACCCGAGATCATGTAGATGATGAATAACGGCAACAAAGGCAACCAGTACCAGTCGAAAAGACCGCCCTGTTGAGCCAGCACGATCTCGCGCAGATTCAATGTTCCCGCCAGGATCAGCACACCCACCAGGGACAGGCTCATGGCAATTTCATAGGAAACGGTCTGCGCTGCGGCGCGCATCGCGCCGAGGAATGAGTACTTCGAGTTGGACGCCCAGCCGGCAATGATGATGCCGTAGACACCCAGCGAGGTCAGCGCCAGCACGTAAATCAGGCCAGCATCGACATCGGCAAGCACCAGGAAATCGTTGAACGGTACGACCGCCCAGGCGGCCAGTGCGGGCGCCAGTGCGATAATCGGCGCCAGCAGAAACAGAAACCGGTTCGAGTTGGTCGGCAGAATGACTTCTTTGAGTAGCAGTTTGATGACGTCGGCGAATGGCTGTATCAGGCCCCACGGGCCGACCCGGTTGGGTCCGATACGAATCTGCATGGCGCCGATCACCTTGCGTTCGAAGTACGTGTAAAACGCCACCACCGTGATGACCGGAAGCGCGATCAGAACGATCTTGACCAGCGTCCAGATCAGGTACTGGGACTGAATCCAGCTGTAAACCGATTCAAGCATCTCGAGCATCAGGCTGCCTCCACGCTGACGGGACCAAAACTGTCACCGAGCCCGACACTGGCGTCGGTCGCACTTTTCACCCAGACAGCACCTGCCGGCAGTTCAGCGCAAATACGCACTGGCAGCGTGACCGTTGCACTGCCCTGGCTGACCTTGACCTGGTGACCATCAGCCAGGCCCTTGCGGCCGGCGTCAGCGGGGTTCAGGCCAACGAACGCGGTCTCGGCATGGACGGTCTGCTGCAGGTATTTCGAGCGCCGGCATAAGGCGTCAACCCCGTACATCGCGACATCACCCACCCGGTGGAAATCAGCACCTGCCCTTGGCGCCGCCAGCTCCAACCCTTGCGCCGCCAGCTCCAACCCTGACGTCGCCAGTGCCAATTCTGCCGATGCCCCAGCCTGCCAGTCGATCGCGGCAAGCATCTCTGCGCGTAGCGCGGCAATGTCCACTTGGGAAAAGCCTTCCAGTTCAAGTTTTTCGCCGAGGCGGCGCAATATTTTCCAACCCGGTCTGGCGTGACCGGCAAGACTGGCCGCCGTCTCAGCGACATAAGCCTGGGCATCGAGGGTGTAAAACAGTCCTTCGGATTCCGCCAGCGGCGCGAGCGGTAGTATGACGTCGGCGACTGCCAGCAAACTTTCACTGGCGAACACAGAGACGGCGATGACATTCTCAGCCGCCGACAGCGCCTGCATCGCCAGCGCCGGGTTGGCAAGGTCATAGGCGGGCTCGATATCCCACAACAGGTAAGTTTTGCGTGGAGATTCGAGCATTGCGCGCGTGTTGAGACCGCCCGACTGTTCGGACGCGCCCGCAACCATCGCGGCGCCGGTCGAATTGCCACCGAACCTGACCATGTTGAGCTTTGCGCCGGTGGCGCTGGCGATCCAGAGCGCCAATTGACGCAACCAGGCGGCCTGCTCATGCGCCATGGCGGCCTGCCCGAGGATCAGCATTGCATGACCGTCAGCCTTCAGCATCCCGGCGATCGCCGCGTGCGCAGACCCCACCTGCTGACCCGCAACCGCAGCCGCAAGGTTGGCAGGGATCTCTTTGCCGGTTGCCCCGGCCACCGCCAGCGCAAGTTTCGCCAACTCCGGGACCATGCGCTGCGGCGCGGTAATCAATTTGTGCGCCAGGTCGAAATGGAAATTCCAGTCCACCGGATTCAGGGCGGCTATCTTTGCCCCTTTACGCCACGCCTGGCGGACCCTCTGGCCGAGGATCGGTGCTTCCTGGCGGATATTGCTGCCAAGCAGAAGGATGGTGCGTGCCGCGTCAATCGCCGCCATGGGTGTCTGGAAACCGGCCGGGCGTCCGCCGGCGCCGTCATCACTGAAATCCTGTTCTCTCAGGCGGAAATCCACATTCCGGCAGTCAAGACCACGCGCCAGGCGCCGCGCAAGAAAATGCTCTTCGGTCGATGCGCTTGCCGACAGCAGCACACCGAGATTCGCGCCGCCATTGGCAGTGGCGGATCTGCGCAGTGTTTTGGCGACCGCGCGCATGCCTTCATCCCACGAAACCTTTTGCCACTGACCGTTGCTCTTGATCATGGGCTCGAGGACCCTGTCTTCGGCATCGAGGCCGAAATGGGAATAACGATCCCGATCCGACAGCCAGGTTTCATTGGTTGATTCGCTGTCCCTTGGCACTGCGCGTAGCACCTTGCCGCGACGCGTGTGGTACCAGAGATGTGAGCCCACTCCATCGTGCACGGCAATTGATGGCCTGGCCATCAGTTCCCAGGCACGCGCCGAAAAACGGAATGGTTTATTGGTCAGTGCGCCAACCGGGCACAGGTCGATCACGTTGCCGGATAATTCGGAGTCAACACCTTGGGCCAGGCTGGTGCCGATCTCGGAGCGGTCGCCGCGTCCGAACATGCCCAATTCCTGCGTGCCTGCGATTTCATCGAGGAAACGCACACAACGCGTGCACTGGATACAACGGGTCAGGTCGGTTTGCACCAATGGCCCGATGTCGTGGTCCTTGACCACGCGTTTACGCTCGCTGAAGCGGGAAACAGAACGGCCATAACCGACGGCCAGGTCCTGCAATTCGCACTCGCCACCCTGGTCGCATATCGGGCAGTCCAGCGGGTGGTTGATCAACAGGAATTCCATCACGCCGTGCTGCGCGTCGACCGCGCGGCGCGACTGGGTATAGATTTTCATACCCTCCATGACCGGCGTGGCGCAGGCCGGCAACGGCTTGGGCGCTTTCTCGACATCCACGAGACACATGCGGCAATTGGCCGCAATGCTCAGTTTGCTGTGATAACAAAAACGCGGAATGCTGATTCCGGCCTTGTCCGTGGCCTCGATAATCATCGAATTTTTACGTGCTTGCATGGGCCGGCCATCAATTTCGATGTTGACCATTTCCACCACTGCTTCAGGCTGGGTGCTCATGCAGCGTTCCCCTTCTGATCATTGACCATGGAGTGTCCGTGTTCCACGTAGTATTCAAATTCATGCCAGAACTGCCGCAGGAACCCCTGCACCGGCCAGGCGGCAGCTTCGCCAAAGGCGCAGATGGTGTGCCCCTCGATCTGGCCTGCGGCCGAACGTAACAATTCGAGGTCTTGCCTGCTGCCCTTGCCATCCACGATTCTTTGCAGGACACGGTGCATCCAGCCGGTGCCTTCCCGACAGGGCGTGCACTGGCCGCAGGATTCCATATGATAGAAGCGGGAGATGCGGGCACAGGCTTTGACCATGTCGGTGGTTTCGTCCATCACGATGACCGCACCGGAGCCCAGGCCCGAACCGGCCTTGGATAAAGAATCAAAATCCATGCTGATGCCCATCATGACGTCGGCCGGCAGCACCGGCATGGATGAACCTCCCGGTATCACGCCCTTGAGCTTATTGCCGTTACGCAGATCGGAAGAGCACA
>JBFZEL010000456.1:0-3720 GCA_041306925.1 Lysobacterales bacterium | reverse complement strand
GACCTGGCTGGCGCTTTTTTCCAGGCTGTTTTACCGGTCTGCGTGAACATTACAGTAATCGTCATGTTGTCGTTAACACCAGACCAGAAACCCACAACAAAGTCAGGAGTAAAAATAAATTCGCCCTAGCCGGGATCAGGGTGGAAATCCTTTTCACCCGCAGTGACCCATAGATCCATACGGTTTTGCGGTGGTGGTATCGGACAGGTTGAATAGGGGTTGAATGCACAAGGCGGGTTGTAGGCCTTGTTAAAATCCACCGTCAGGCGACCATTTTCCGGCATGGCGTCACTGTATAAATAACGTCCCGCCCCGTATGTCCCATGGCCCGAGGTGCGGTCGGTAAACATAAACCAGAGGCTTTCAGAGTCGTCGTCTCCGATGCCAAGCAGGCTGTAGGTTTTACCATCCTTATCAAACTCGAATGTGCCAAACACCGGTGATTCGTCAACCTGTCCCAGCACGTTTATGATTTCGACAACCGTGCCTGCCTCCGCCCGGGTAAAACGGCCGTCGATACGCCACGACTCGTCGATCGGATAGTTGTCCACCCCCTTGAAGTTTAGCAGCGCCCTGGCCTGCGAGTCCTTGATGCGCAGTGCGTAGGATTCCCTTTTAATGACATTGATACTCAAAGTGCCGCTTGAAATGATGGAGGGCTCCGCCTCTGTATCGGCAATCAGCACGGCCTCGGTCATAGGCTCGTTATTGATCTTCACCAGGTCCGGGTCAGAATTACTGAATGACAACTGCCCGTTTTGCAGAACCACGCTGCCCCAGTATGCCGGACCGCCACTCAATAGAATATCGTTATCTGCCGCGCTGCCGATCCGGTTGTTGCCTTCCTTGAGCCATTCCAACCCCACCAGGGTCAGCCAGCCATCCGGCTGTTTCAGTCTTTGGTCCCGACTGGTTCTCCATGCTTCAATGGCCTGCTGGTAATTCTCCGTTTGCACATCCGCGACCACCGGTTCATCAGCCAGCAATGGCGATGTGACCAGGACGCCGGTGCTGAGTGCCAGACCCATCAATTGCCGCATCAGGTTGAACCCGCGAAATCTTCTGGGATAGTCCATCATTTGATTCTCCCGTAAATATCCTCGAGGCGCTGGATATCATCCTCACCGAAATAGTTACCGGTTTGGACCTCGATCAGGTGTATGTCTTCGTCGCCGGGGTTTTCCAGCCGGTGCAGCGTTTCGACCGGCACATAGGTGGACTGGTTGGCTTCCAGTAAGAACTCCCGCTCACCCAGGCGCACTTTTGCCGTACCCTTCAGCACCGTCCAGTGTTCCGCCCTGCGGTGATGCAACTGCAGGGAAAGGACCTGGCCCGGTTTGACCACAAGACGTTTGACCTTGCAGTCTGCGGCGTCTTCCAGAATCGTATAACTCCCCCACGGCCGGTGAACCGTTTTGTGATAACTGACGGCCTCGTGTTTCAATTCCGATAATTGGGCCACCACTTCTTTGACATCCTGCGCCTGATTGCGGTCGGCCACCAGCACGGCATCCCCAGTATCGACAATAATCAGGTTATTGACGCCGACAGCCGCAACCACGCGCTCCTCGCTTTGCACAAAACAGTCGGTCGAACCGACCATGATCGCTTTGCCTTTTATACGGTTACCCGCCTTGTCGGATGCATACAGTTCACTGATTGCCTGCCACGAGCCAATGTCACTCCAGCCAAAATTACTGGCGACAACAGCCGTGTTGCCGGCCCGTTCCATGACCGCGTAGTCTACCGAAATGGACGGGCACTCACTGAACAGTGCCGCAGGAAACTCGATCGGTGAGTGCGTCCTTTCGGTTGCCTCCCACACCCGTTCCGCCGCCAGGTACACATCCGGCGCGTATTGTTTCAGAGCCTCCAGGAAAGTGTTCGCCTGGAAACAGAACATACCGGAATTCCAATGGTATTTACCGGACGCGAGGTATTCCCTGGCTGTCGCTTCATCCGGTTTCTCAACAAATTCGGCAACCCGGTAGCCACCGCTAGCGGTCAATGGTTCACCCCGGCGTATATAGCCATAACCCGTCTCGGCATGTGTAGGATGGATACCGAAGGTTACCAGAAACCCCTGGTCCGAAAGTTGCAGCGCCTCTTTTACACAGGCTTCAAAGTTAGGTTGATCTGCGACCAGGTGATCGGCGGGCATGACCAGCAATGATGCGTCTTCATGAATATTGTCGCGGACCCACATTGCGGCCAGCGCGATCGCGGGTGCGGTATTCCTGCCCATGGGTTCAAGTAAAAAATGTTCCTTGCTGCTCCCGTCGCTGATGCCGGCGTAAAGATCACGTGTATAAAAATAATAATCACGACTGGTAACGGTGATGACCGGTGCGTCAGGGGCAACCGCTTTTGCCCTGCGCAGGGTTTTCTCAGCCAGGGTTTCGCCATCGATCAACTCCATGAAGGGCTTGGGATGTGCGCGTCTTGAAACCGGCCACAAACGCGTGCCCGCACCACCTGAAAGGATGACGGGTATCAAAGGCTGATGCACATTGGTCTGTTTCATCACTTATGCTCTTGTTTTAATTTCATTGATCACTTCCTGTAGTGATTCTTCGAATGAGGCAGGTTCCACAGCGAAGATGCGACCTATCCTGTTGGTATCCAATACCGACCATGCGGGTCGCTTTGCGGGTTGGGGAAACCCCGAGCCCGTCACTGGTGTCAGGGTTGGCGGACGCTCCAGTAATCCCGCCTTGAGAGCGAGACTGAACACGGCACAGGCGAAATCATACCAGCTCAGACTGTGGTCATCACGGTAATGAAAAACACCACTGCTGCCGGTCAGACCGGCTGACGGCCAGGCCTCGATGACCGCAACGCTGACGCGCGCCAGGTTTCTCGCCCAGGTCGGACAACCCTGCTGGTCGTTCACCACCTGCAGGGGCAGACCCCGGCGTGCCAGGTCCAGCATGCTCAGAACAAAATTTTTCCCATGCGACGAATACACCCACGAGGTTCTGATTATGACATGGTTGCAGCCCGCCTCCCCGAGAGCGCGCTCACCGGCCAATTTACTCTCTCCGTAGACATTTTGCGGATTAGTGGTATCGGTCTCGAGATAGGGCCGTGTCATGTTGCCGTCAAAAACATAATCAGTGGAATAGTGCAGCAGGCGGGCATCGTTTCGCTTTGCCCATGCCGCCAATCTCGCGGGCAGTTCAGCATTGATGACGAATGCCGTTTCCCGGTCATCTTCGGCCCGGTCAACGGCCGTATAAGCCGCCGTATTGACGATCAGTGCAGGCCGCAACTGGTTCAGTAAAGCTTCGAGTCTGGCGCCATTGCCAATATCGAGTTCCAGCCAGTCAACCATTGCTGCAACCGGTGCGTGACGGTCGGTGGCCGTGAGATCACCGCGTGCGGATAACATCGGCAGCAATTCGCTGCCAAGCTGGCCGGCCGCCCCCGTCAACAGGATATTCAACTCACACCCTGTGGCAACTGCTCTGCCGGGAGTTCACGCAAGCGCGGCGCCTGCCGGTCCCTGGCTGAAATGGACACGGGTTCCGCCGGCCAGGCAACACCGATATCCGGGTCATTCCAGGCGATAGAAACCTCGTACTGAGGTGCATATTCGGTGGTGCAGTAGTAGTGAAACAAGGCACTGTCGCTCAGAACGATAAAGCCGTGGGCAAAACCCTCCGGGATGTAAAGCTGACGATGACTATGCGCGCTCAACTCCACACCCGCCCACTGCCC
>JBFZEL010000455.1:0-3186 GCA_041306925.1 Lysobacterales bacterium | reverse complement strand
CTGCAGGGTCTCGGCGCACAAATTGAGCGGCGCCCTGCCTGACCCCGGTCGTCCATCAGGGCGGGTCTTCCTTCCTGCCAAACGAGCTGTCGAGTGGGATCAGCATGGTCACGATAAACGACGGCAGGGTCGCGACCATCACCCAGATGAAGAAATACTGGTAACCGAGCAATTCCTGCAGCCAGCCGCTGAACATACCGGGTATCATCATGCCGAGCGCCATGAAACCGGTACAGATGGCGTAGTGGGCGGTCTGGTGGGCGCCGCTGGAGACATACAGCATATACAGCATGTAGGCCGCAAAGCCAAAACCGTAGCCGAATTGCTCCACGCCAACCGCCAGGTTGATGATCAGCAGATTCTCCGGCTGCGTGCTGGAGAGGAAAATGTAAACCGCATTTGGCAGGTTGATCGCGAGCACCATCCATAAAAGCCAGAATTTCAAACCGTTGCGCGCCGCCAGGAAGCCACCCAGCAGACCACCCAGCGTCAGCATGACGACGCCGATGGTGCCGTAGGCAAAACCGACCTGGCCCGTGTTCAGCGCCAGGCCGCCGAGTTCGGCGGAATCCAGCATGAAGGGCGCCGCGAGTTTGACCAGTTGCGCCTCCGCAAACCGGTACAGCAGCAGGAAGGCCAACACCAGGCCGATCTTCGGCTTGTTGAAAAAGGCGGCAAAAGTCTCAAGGAAATCCTTTAGCACGGCCGTGAAACTCGCGTGAAGTCTTGGCACATCCGCAACCGGCCGCGGCAGGATAAACCGGTGCCACGCAAAAAAGACCAGGAACAGACCCGCCATGACATAGAACGTAAACGACCATGCCAACGCCGTGCCGGGTTCCGCGGTCGAGCCCGTGGCCGCCGCCGACGCGCTGCTATCGGCCTGCATGATCTGTTCGAGAGCGCCGGCCAGCATGATCAGCAACCCCTGCCCGGCTATCATCGCCAGCCGGTAAAAAGTGCTGCGCACACCGACGAACCAGACCTGGTCATGCCGGGACAGACCAAGCATGTAAAACCCGTCGGCGGCGATGTCATGCGTGGCCGAACTGAACGCCAGCAACCACAGGAAGGCCAGCGAAACCCTGAAAAAGTCGGGCCCCGGCAGGGTCAGCGCCACGCCGCCGAGGCCGGCCCCGATCAGCAACTGCATCGCGACGACCCAGCTGCGCTTGGTCCTCAGGATGTCGACGAACGGGCTCCACAGCGGCTTGATGACCCACGGCAGGTACAACCAGCTGGTGTACAGCGCGATGTCGGTATTGGTCAAACCAAGCCGCTTGTACATGATGACGGAGACCGACATGACGACCACGTAGGGCAAGCCGCTGGCAAAGTACAGGCTGGGTATCCAGGCCCAGGCGCGCGGCTGTTTGCCTGGGTCGCGCGGGTGGACCACTTAGAGCGTTGCCCCGGGAGGGCCGGAAGCGGCGCCGGACAGTTTGGCCCGGGCGATTTCGAGGCAACCCAATACTGGCTCGTCCACCAGGGTGACGCCGGCGGGTGGCGTCTTGATGACATTCAGCCTGGCCAGCAATTCGTCGCGGAAAACCTGGCTGCTGCAGACCACGCCACCGGCCAGCGCGAGTGGATAGGGCCGTTCGAAGGCGAGCTCCCGGGCAACCGCCGCCACCAGTTTCACGGCCTCCTTGACCGCGCCCCTGACGATCCTGCGCGCCACCTTGTCCTTGAGGGCAGCGGCTTGCATGACGATCGGCGCGAGCGCCGCAACCGCCCGGCGGGTGTCGCCACCGGAGGACACCTGCATCAGAATACTCCTGGGGTCCTGCGTGCCGAGCTGTGCCATCACCATTTCGGATAACAGGGTTGCTGGACCGATCTGATCACTGGCCTCGGCCACCGCCGAGAGGGCCCTGTAGCCGAGATAAAAGCCACTGCCCTTGTCGCCGAACCAGTGGCCCCAGCCACCCTTGGTCACCGCACGGCCATGCCGGTCGACACCGACCGCGACGGACCCGGTGCCAACGATCAGGGCGATACCCCAGCCGTCGTCGGTGCCATGTGCGAGCACCGGCAGCGCGTCGTGGACGACTTCCAGGCGTGCCGCAAGTTGGCGGTTTTCAGCCCAGTTGCTCACGTCACTCTGGACATCGGGCGAGGTGCTGCCAGCCAATGCCAGCACCGCGTAGTCAAGCCGCCGGCCAGGCATGCCCGCCTCGAGCAAGGCTGCATCGATGGCGTTGTCGAGGCTGTGCAGTGATTGCTCCTTGCCTGACAGTCTCAGGTTGGATGGCCCGCCACGTCCGCTGCCGAGGATGGTCATACGTCCATTCCCGTCGAGCCCGGCAACCAGCGCCATGGTCTTCGTACCGCCGCCATCCACACCGAGTATGAGCTGGGAACTGCCCGTCGCTGCAGCGTCCGTGGGAATCCTGCCGGCCAGGCTATGCATCATTTCATCTCACCAGTGCCTGCCAGTGCGGCTTCAAGAGCGCGCCGCAAGTGGCCCTGCGCCGCTTCGAGACGATCCCGCGCGGCCTGCGCCGAAATACGCAAACGCCGTGCAACGATCGCGGTTTTGACCTCGCCATCGCAGCCTTGCAGCAGTTCACGGGCCTGTGCTGCATTGCAGTCCGTCAATGCCTCGACGATCCGTTGCGCCCGGTCGGTCAGCTTGATATTGCTGGCGCGGACATCGACCATCAGGTTGCTGTAGGTCTTGCCCAGTCGCACCATTGCGCCGGTTGAGAGCATGTTCAGCACCATCTTGGTGGCGGTGCCGGCCTTGAGCCGGGTGGAGCCGGTCAAGACCTCCGGACCGACCAGCGGGATGATGGCCAAGTCGGCATGCCGGATGAGTTCCGCCTCGCTGTTACAGCTGAAGCCGATCGCAAAGGCGCCGCATGCCCGGGCGTAATCCAGGGCGCCGATGACGTAGGGCGTGCGGCCACTGGCCGCGATACCGACCACGACGTCAGCGGCGGTGAGATCGATGCTTTGCAGGTCCTGTTGTCCCGCCAGGTGCGAATCTTCCGCGCCCTCGACCGCGCGGATCAATCCGTCCGCACCCCCGGCTATCAGGCCGACCACCAGGCCCGGATCGGTGTTGAAGGTGGGTGGACACTCCACCGCATCGAGCACACCGAGACGACCCGAGGTCCCGGCGCCGGCGTACACCAGCCGCCCGCCCTGCGCGAGCCGCGCCGCGATCACGTCGATGGCCCG
>JBFZEL010000454.1:0-10231 GCA_041306925.1 Lysobacterales bacterium | reverse complement strand
TTGCAAAGGCCTACAAGGCCGGCAGCGCTGTGCTGAGTCCCGCGGTGGCAGATCCGATTCCAGTGATAGGAGACTGGACAGAGGTTATGGACAAGGCCTTGCCGGCGCTCGATCAACTCAGGCCGTCTGACAAGGAAACACTGGTCAAGGCTTTGCTGGCGACCGTGATGGTGGACAACAGGCTTGCAGTGGCGGAAATGGAGTTGTTACGTGTGATTTGCTGCGTAATACACGTTCCATTACCGATGATAACCGGTGGGAAACCTGGCGAAAATTAGACTTCTCCGGGCATGGGTCCCGCACCCGGACTAGCCCGCTTCAAGGCTCCCGGGGTGCAGTTTAGCCTGCGTCACAAGGCGCCCGGTTTATGCCGGGTCCAATTCAGGTATAGTTGCTAAACATGAACAGAACAAACACGACATACCGGCCATATAAGCTGCTGTTATCCGCGGCTTGGTGTCTGTTGGCTGCTCAGCTGTTTGCCACACCGCTTGAAGCACAGTTACTGCCGGAAACAAAAATACCCGTAGCCGCCGAAGCCGACTGGAAGGCGCCCGACCTGGCCGAGCTACCCTCGGATTGGTGGTCGCAGCTGCAGGACGCTTCACCTGAGATTGCCGGTAAACGGGTAAGCCAGTTCCTTGATGCGTTGGAGCAACGAATCAAGGGTCTTGAAGGCGCTGATCTGATCGCCGCGCAAAACGGCTTGGCCTATATCAGGAGCCAGTTTGAATTGCTGGCGCTGGCCAGGCAAGGCCCGGTTGATCCGCGGTTTGAACCGCCACTGGCTAAAGAGACCTATTTCCTTGATGAACTGCTGAACCTGCGCGCCCGTTCGCGTGAACTTGAAACCAGTGCGACCCAGGTTGAACTTCAGATCGAGCAGGCGGAAAGAAAAACCAGGCTGCTTCTGGACCGCAGGGACAAGTTGGTACGTGATTACACTTCGCTTAATCCGGAATCGCCCGTCAGGTTACTTGCGGGTATCAACGGGATCTCTGCCAGGGTCGAATATGAATTGGCGCTGGTAGCGACGGAAAATTCGCGCAAAACCCTCAAACAGATCGAGGCTCAAAGCCAGCTGATCAACGAACAGCAGGCATTTGCACAGGATCACCTGGTCGATACCAATCTGACCCTGGATGACCTGCAGAAGGCCACGGCCAAAGCCAATGCAAAAGTCACCGAAATGTCGAAAAAGGTGGCCGTCCTGCAGCCACAGTTATTTAACGTACTTTCTGCTGAAAGTGTCAACCAAAGTCTCGAGTTGCTCAGGAAACAGCAATTGACACGAGCCTCCGCAGACGAGGAACTGGCCCAGCTTCAGGCGATGCTGATGACGGCTAAATCAAACTGGTACCACTTCCATGCCGGTATGCTGGACTCCGAATTTGAAATCCAGGCTGCAACCACACAGGCACGCCGTGTCACCGATGAAGCACTTAGGCAGGTGGAATTGTGGTCCTCGACCAGCCAGTCAACGCTGATTGCTCCATCGACTGATACGAGCCTGAATGCGGTCAAGAATTATGAAATTGCCCAGTCGGTTGCCCGGGATACGCTGGCATTGCTCGATCAGATCAGGAGTACCGTTGACGACCTGTTGTTCGTACAGGAAATCCTCAGCAAGGAATTCATTTCTGCACAGAGCGGATTAAGCAATACGGGTGCTCGTTTGAGTCTCGTACTTGGCAACGCCTGGGATCGCATCCATGACCTGTCCGATTATCACTTGTTCGACCTTGGCGACACTGCGGTAACGCCAGCCGGCTTGACTAAAATGCTGTTTATACTGGGTCTGGCCATCGGCATTTCATGGCTTATCCGGTATCTCCTGGCCCGTGGCGTCAGGAAAAAACAGGCCGCCCAAAGCCCGGCTTTCTACGCCCTCGGCCGAATTTTGCACTATGTCATCGTAATCGTGGGCAGTTTTGCCGCCCTGGCATCCATCGGTATCGACTTCACCAGTTTTGCGTTGATCGCAGGCGCCTTGTCCGTCGGTATCGGTTTTGGTCTGCAGGCGATTGTGAGTAATTTTGTTTCAGGTCTGATCCTGCTGTTTGAAGGTACGTTGCGGGTGGGTGATTTTATCGAACTGGACAACAACTTGCGTGGCGTGGTCAAGGAAATCAATACCCGGGCGACCATCATCACCACCAACGACAGCGTGGACCTGGTCGTACCCAACTCGGTCCTGGTCACCACACAACTGAC
This sequence comes from Lysobacterales bacterium, assembly GCA_041306925.1. GTDB lineage: Bacteria > Pseudomonadota > Gammaproteobacteria > Xanthomonadales > SZUA-36 > SZUA-36. Next base: position 8,017 of record JBFZEL010000454.1, on the reverse strand, counting down.
CAATTGGACCTTGCGTGAATCCTATGCGCGTTTGCGTGTGTCATTTGGCGTGGCCTATGGCACGGACAAGGAGTTGGTCAAAAAATTAGCCAACGAGGCCATCAGGAAAATCGATTGTGTATTGACCAACATGCCCGGGCTGGAGCCCCAGGTCAGACTTTCGAATTTTGGTGACAACGCCATGGAGTTTACCGTTCTTTTTTGGGTCAGCCGGCAGGGTGTGCGCCGTCCCGGCCTCATGCGGGCGGATTTCCTTTGGGAACTTGACACCCTGTTGCATGAAAATGGCATAAAGATTCCGTTTCCGCAAAGGGTTGTCCATATCGTAAGCGACTCGCGTACCCTGCCGGAAAAAGGTACCGAACCAGACGTATCAAATATTGGGACGCCTGGAATTTAACCTTGTGGGGTATCCAGCAGCACACCGTGGCGCACCCGGGCGGACAACGCGATCAGCATGCAAATTGCCGGACGCCGTGAAGAATTCCTGCGCGGTCATGTTTCAATCGCGGCGGGATGACCAACCTTGCAACTGATTAACCTGATCAATGTTCAGAAAGGCGAATGGTCGCGTTTCCTGCTGGCGTTTGCTTATTTTTTCTTCCTGTTGGCCGGCTACTTCATGCTGCGGCCCATTCGCGGCGCCGTCGCTGCCAATCATTCCGATTCGCTGCATTGGTTGTATACCGCCACATTCGCATCGATGCTGCTGCTCGTTCCGGTTTTTGGCTGGCTGGTCTCGAGATTCCGGCGTGGCCGGTTTGTACCTGGAATCTACCTGTTTTTTGTTTCCAACCTGGTCTTTTTTACCTTTGCATTTGAAGGTGAAGCGACAGGAGACTGGGTGCAATACAGTTTTTACGTGTGGTTGAGTGTTTTCAATCTGTTCGTGGTCTCGATTTTCTGGAGCTTCATGGCGGATATTTTCCACCCTGACCAGGCGCAAAGACTGTTTGGCAGCATCATGGCAGGGGGCAGCCTCGGTGCGATTTTGGGACCAGTATTGACGGCAGGATGGGTTGAAGCCATTGGTTCTGGCGGTGTCATGGCACTGTCAGTGACCTGCCTGCTGCTCGCGACGGCTTTTGCCATTATCCTCGGCAGGTCTGAAAGGCATCAGCATCAGGATCAACCTGCCGGGATCATCGGGGGTAGTGTCTGGGAAGGGGCGCTGCGTGTTTTCAAATCCAAATACCTGTTGTTGGTATGCCTGCTGATGTTGTCACACAACCTGACGTCGACCTTTCTGTATAACGGTCTCGCCGTGCTCGTTGACGAAAACATCATCGGCTTTGACGAGCGCACCCGATTCTTCAGCCAGGTCGACCTGGTGGTGCAGATATTGGCGTTCATATTCCAGTTCCTGGTTACTTCGCGGTTGGTGATTTACCTCGGCATGCCACGCACGGCGATATTACCGCCCATCATCCTGGCTGCCGGGTTCACTTTACTGGGAAGTTCGCTCGGCCTGGTCCTTTTTGCAGCGGTCCAGGTGGCGCAACGTGCCATGAATTACGGTTTGTTGGGACCGGTCAAGGAAATGCTTTTTACCGTCGTGGACCGCGACACCAAGTACAAGAGCAAGAACTTCATTGATACCGTGGTCTATCGCGGCAGCGACGTAACCGCCAGCTGGATTTTCAAGGGCATGATGACAGCGGGACTGTCCATCAGCCAAATAGCCTGGTTGTATATTCCGGTCATGGCAATCTGGGGTGCCGGCGCCTGGCATCTTGGCAAGGCTTATACCCGTCTCAAGCGCCAGCTTGACGCGTGATTCAGTAGTTCGCAGTTTTACCTGCAATACGCCCGGGCAGAAATCAGCCACCGGGCAAAAAGCGCAGACCGGCAGGGGTTTGCACGGTCTCCACCCCGCATTGATAAAGTCTTTCCAGGTTCTGCTGGTTCAATAATTCACTGGCCGCACCTGCCAGCCAGCCGCCGTCTCCAAACAACATGAGTATATGGTCGCAATAACGCGAGGCCAGGTTGACATCGTGCATGGCTATCATGGCGCAACGCTGTTGATTGTCGACCAGCGCCTCAACAAGATTCATCACGCGTATCTGGTGCTTCATGTCGAGGTGGTTGGCGGGTTCGTCGAGCAACAGGATGGCAGGTTCCTGCACCATCAGTGCGGCAAAGGCGAGGCGACGCGCTTCACCGCCCGAAAGACCGGTCACGCTGCGTTCTTCGAAACCCGCGAGATCGACAGCCCGGATGGCAGCGTGCACTTTCTGTCTGTCCTGTGAGCTCTCTCGTTCCCAGTAAGCCAGGTGTGGGTGACGCCCGGTCATGGCTGTCTCGAACACGCTGGCATCGAAAATGTAGACGGTGTGTTGTTGCAGCATACCCAGGAGACGCGCGACCTGGCGTCGCGGCAACTTGTCAATCGCCTGGTTTTCGAGCAGGACGCTGCCGTTGTCAGGTGCGAACAGTCCAGCCATGCATTTGAGCAAGGTGGTTTTACCGATACCGTTTGGCCCCAACAAACCCCAGAACTGGCCCGACTCAAGGATCATATCCAGTTTGAGGCAGATATTTTTACCCGCAATGCTGACATCGAGAGATTGGCATGCCAGTGTTGTCATACGCCTTTCAACCGTGCGCGGTTTAACAACAACAGGAACAGTGGTACTCCAAGCAGCGCTGTGATCACACCCACCGGTAACTGTTGAGGACTCATGACGGTTCTTGCCAGTGAATCGGAAAAAACCAGGAACAAGCCCCCAAACAGGGTCGCTGCTGGGATCAGGATGCGATGATCGGATCCGACCAGCAAACGCATCAGGTGGGGTACGATCAAGCCGACAAAGCCGATACTTCCTGCAACCGAGACTGCCGCGGCAGTCAGTATCGAGGCCAGCAGGTAGACCAGCCAGAGCATATGTTGGGTGGATTCACCCAGCAGTCTGGCGGTTGTTTCGCCCATGGCCAGCACATTGAGACTGCGCGCGAGGCCCAGGGTAAGGATAAAACTGCCGCCAAGAACTGCCAGTGACCACGATGGCAAATTGGCATAACTGAGGTCGCCCATGAGCCAGAAGAGCATGCCGCGCAGGCTGTTATCCGGGCTGAGGGAAAGCACCAGGCTGATCATGGCGGCCCAGCCTGAAGCGGTAACCACACCCGTTAACAGCAATCGTGTGCCACTCCAGGGCCCGGTGCCACGGGCCAGGCCAAACACCAGCAATATGGAAATCAGCGCGCCCAATATGGCCAGCCAGGGCAGAAATGCCACCGCAACACCAAACACCATCCCCAGTAGGGTGGCAAAAGCGGCGCCGCCTGATACCCCAAGCACATACGGGTCAGCCAGCGGGTTACGCAAAAGTACCTGCATCAGGCAACCGGACATGGCCAGCATCGAACCGACCACCCAGGCGGACATCGCGCGCGGCAGACGTAATCGCCAGAGCAGTTCACCGTGCTGACTGCCGGGGTCCTTGAGTGCGCCAAGCCACTCGAACCAGTCCAGCGAGACCGAACCATTGGCAGTGGCGAAAAATATGCTGCCGACTGACATCAGCATCAATAAAAGCAGCAATGACCGGCGTAATCTGATTGGAATCATTTTGCGGAATTGATTAACATGGTTTGGTTGATTAAGATTTAAAATTATCGCACGTATTACGTGAACCCATCACATCGGCCAGGAACAGGTTTAACAGAAAAAGCAGGCATGATCGATTCGGACGGTTTCAGACCCAATGTCGCCATGGTTATCATGAACAATGATGGCCGTGTCTTTTGGGCACAACGCTCGAGCAACGACGGTTGGCAGTTTCCGCAGGGTGGCATGAACACCGACGAAACCCCGCTGGAAGCGATGTACCGGGAATTGCGGGAAGAAACCGGGCTGGACAAGAAACAGGTTCAATTGATTGGCTCAACCCCAGGGTGGCTGCGTTACCAATTACCCCGGCGCTTCCAGCGCTCGGAAAGCAAACCCCTGTGTATTGGTCAGAAGCAGGTCTGGTTTTTACTGAAGCTGCTCGATGATGACGTTGAGTTCAATTTCCAGACAACCGGCGAACCGGAATTCCGTGATTTCCGTTGGGTGGATTTTTGGTATCCCGCAGATAACGTGATCAGGTTCAAACGCCGTGTCTACAGACAGGCCCTGACCCTGCTCGAACCTTTGTTGGTTTCCGGCTGACACAACAAACCCGCCCTGCCAGCATTTTGCGCGGCAACATGATCATGCCGGTAAATGCGCGGACAGCCGAACACCCGGCCCTGGAAATTCAAATGCGACATTCGCTGCACCTGATAATTGTCTGCCTGGCACTTGTATTGACCGGAATTGCGGCCAATGCTCAATCCGCCGATGCCACGGACGAAGTGATCGTGCGGTTACAGAAGGAGGCGTTGAATTCTGATCTGGCCTGGAACCTGTTGGCCGCGCTGACCAGTGAAGTCGGGCCGAGAATGGCAGGTAGCGAGGCGGACAGCATTGCTGTGAAGTGGGCCGTCGACACAATGCACAGCCTCGGGTTTGATAGGGTCTGGACAGAACCGGTCAGTTTCCCGCGGTGGCGGCGTATCAGTGAAAACGCGCAGCTTTTAACCCCTTCCAGGCAAAACCTGGTTATAACCGCGCTTGGTGGTAGTCCGTCAACCGGCGGACCGCTTGAAGGTGAACTGATTCAGTTTGCAACGCTCGAGGCGCTGGAAGCGGCGGCCAGTGAAGTGGTACAGGGGAAAATTGTGTTTCTCTCAAGCAGGATGCGAAAAACCCGCGAAGGCACGGGTTATGGAGAGACGGTGATGAATCGAAGCCGGGGTCCATACGTGGCCGCGCGCAAGGGCGCAATGGCTTTGCTGATACGCTCGGTGGGTACGGATACCGACCGGCTGCCGCACACCGGTATGATATCCGGTTCCCAACCGGGAGCCCCCGTGCCTTCGGCCGCACTTTCCAATCCCGACGCCGACAACCTGATGATCTTGCTCAGCCACCAGGCGCCCGTGCGTGTGCGTCTTGATCTGGACGTTGGTTTCGAGGGTTCGGCAACTTCGTACAACGTCGTGGGGGAGTTCGATGGCAGTGCAGACCTTGACCAGCGTGTGCTGCTGGGCGCGCACCTTGATTCATGGGACCTTGGCACCGGTGCGGTTGATGATGGGGCAGGTGTTGCGCTCGTGCTGGCGGCAGCCAGGCTGGTTGCAGATCTGCCGCTACGTCCGAGGCACGGAACACGTGTCGTGCTATACGCCAATGAAGAACAGGGTGTATACGGCGGCATCTCCTATGCAAAACTGCATGAAAAAGATTTGCATGAATACCTCATCGGGGCCGAATCAGATCTTGGTGCCGATCGCATTTACCGTTTCAAAACACTTGTCCTGCCGCAGGCCGAACCCGTCATCGATTTGCTGGCGATGCATCTGAAAAGCCTGGGTATCGAACGTGACAACGCCGAACCGGCGGGGGGCGGGGCAGATGTCGGCCAGATGCGGAAAGTGGGTCTGCCGGTTATCGATCTGAACCAGGACGCCAGCAGGTATTTCGATTTGCATCACACTGCCAATGACACCCTGGACAAGGTCAATCCGGACAACCTGCGTCAAAATCTGGCCGCCTGGATTACCCTGCTTTACATCACAGCAAACAGCACCGTCGCTTTTGGGCCTGTTGACCGGTCTGAATAAGCGCTTGCATCTATCAAAAACAATCCCGGTCTATTTGACAATCATTCTCATTAACATTTAGAATGATTTCGTTGATGACAGGAAAGTTTTATGTACGTTTGTATCTGCAATGCCGTAACCGATTCTGATATCCGCAATGCGGTCGACGAGGGTGTGGTCAATATGCGGCAACTCGGGCTGACGACCGGTTGCGGAACCACCTGCGGCAGTTGCGCTGAAATGGCTGCTGAAATCCTGCAACACTCTCTGACGGCAGCACGGGCAACCCGGCACTTGCTCCCCGACTTGCAAATGGCCTGAATTGAAGGCGCTCACGCAAGGTGCGGGTTGGCCCAACACCTGTTAAAATCAAAACAAATTTACCGCATTATGCACTGGTCGTACCGGCTGGAATGATGCCCCCGTCTATTGAAAATCAGAGTTCCTGAAGGAGTCCTGCACAATGAAAGGCGACCGCAAGGTTATCGAGTTTCTCAATGCTGTGTTGCGTAACGAACTGGTAGCCATCAACCAGTATTTTCTACATTCCCGCATGTATAAGGACATGGGCCTTAAAGAACTGGCCGAGCATGAATATCATGAATCCCTGGATGAAATGAAGCATGCGGATCGATTGATTGAAAGGACCCTGTTTCTCGAAGGTCTGCCGGGTATGCAGGACATCGGCAAGCTGAGGATCGGGGAAAACCCGCGTGAAATGCTCGAGTGTGACCTGCAATTGGAAATGGATGCCCTGCCAAAACTGAAAGAGGCCATTGCCTATTGTGAGGAGAGCCGCGATTTTGTCAGCCGGGATCTGTTCGATTCCATTCTCGCTTCGGAGGAGGAGCACGTTGACTGGCTGGAGACACAGTTGGGCCTGATTGACAAAATGGGTATCGAAAATTACCTGCAGGCCAAGATGGGTTAGACGCATAGCTCATGTTCAGCCACACCAGCCAACCCTGTCAGTTTGAACGGGACTGTCCCGTCGTCATGATACCCGCCGGGCAGGAATTAACCATGCCGGCCGGAACCGTGGGTTATATAACCCAGTCCCTGGGTGGCAGTTTTACTGTTTTTGTCGATGGCAACCTCTTTCGCGTAGCCGGTATCGATGCGGATGCCATTGGCAAGGAGCCGATCATGCCGCTGGCCCTGGCGGAAAACGCCAGTGACGATGATGTTGAAAAGCTGGTCTGGGCCCAGATGAAGACCTGCTATGATCCTGAAATTCCGGTCAATATCGTCGACCTTGGCCTCGTCTATTCATGTGAATTGAAAAAGAACGAACAAGGACAAAGGGATGTCGCCATCAGCATGACGCTGACCGCGCCGGGTTGTGGTATGGGTGACATCATTGTCGAGGACGTACGCAGCAAGATTCAGTTGATCCCGACCGTTGGCAAAGTGGATGTCGAACTGACGTTCGAGCCGGCCTGGAACTACCAGATGATGACCGAGGCTGCCAGGCTCGAAACCGGCATGCTTTAAAGCGCGTAACGCGAAACGCGTTACGCGCCTTGCAACGTTCAGGCCGCCTCGTCTCTGATCTGCGTGGGCACGCTTCTCGTATTCATTTTCAGATAGCTGCCTTCGAATTCGTCGACCTTGATGATCTCGGCAACCATCGTCCTGACGGCCTCCAGTTCCCGTGCTTCCTCAGCTGAAATGATGGCTAGTTCAACGGCCTTTTTCAGTTGAGACTGCTTGTCACCACTGCCGAGTTCGCCAGCGGTTTCAGCCTTTTGCAGACGACGTTCGATTGGCTCAGTGGCGATCACCCGTGGCAGCGCCATTTCCAGCAGACCAACGGGGTTGCTGGCCTGGTCGGAAATGAATATTCCGTCGGTCAACCGTTTACGCGTCTCCGAGGGAGACATCAGCAGTTGGGCGACCTTGTGACCGAGGCGGTCACCGGGTTGGCGTTCGTGCCGGCCCAACGGGAAAATGAATATTTTCAGCAAAACCCGCACGGCAGTGTTGGGGAAATTGTCCACCACCAGGCCAAGGGCATTCTGCATCTTGTAAATGGCATCGTGAAAAGCCCACGCCAGGATCGGTTGATCGGCGGCGGGCCGTCCCTGTATCTCGAACCGTTTCAGCATCGCCGAGCAAATATAAAGCTGGCTCAATACGTCGCCCAGTCGACTGGAAATACGTTCCTTGTGCTTGAGTTTTCCGCCCAGTGAGAGCATGGCGATATCCGATGCAAATGCGAGCGCAGCGGAATAACGTGTAAGTTTGCGGTAATAGCGCGCCGTCTTGCGGTCGGTTGGTACGGCGGCAAACCTGGCAAAACTCAATCCCAGCACCATGCTGCGAACGGCGTTACCGATGCTGTAGCCAATGTGCCCGAACAGGTGACGATCAAATTCTGCGA
>JBFZEL010000453.1:0-7521 GCA_041306925.1 Lysobacterales bacterium | reverse complement strand
AACCCGCAACGACGGTGTTTCCAGGTGGCTGGTAAAAACCGCGCCCGAAAATCCCCGGGCCTGGCTGGTGCAGGGCGACGGCTGTGTGGTGGCGGATTCCGGACCGGTGGAGAGCACGGGCAGCAGCGCACTGACCTGGGCGGAGCGCGTGCTGTACCAGGTGGTTGCCAATGCCGATATGCCACTGCGCGAGGAACCGCCGCCCTGGCCGGTGCGCTTCGAGACCGGGCCGGTTGCAGCCGCGCTCGAGGGTAAAGAGGCCAGCCTGTGGAACCGCGACGCCGACAGTGCCACCGTGTACAAGCTGGTGGCAGTACCGGTTCTGGATAGCGGGGCAACCGGCAAGGGTATGGACAGCGGGGCAGTTGGCAGGGCCATTGGCGCGGTGGTTCTCGAAACCCGCTCCGAGGGCCTGTTGCTGATGACCAACCAGGCCCTCGGCCGTTTTGCGCTGATCGCACTGATGTTGGTCGTGGCGCTGGCAGCCGGTCTGTGGCTGTTTGCCTCGAGACTGTCGGGGCGGGTGCAGAAACTCAGCGGCGCCGTCAGCCGCGCCATGGATGACCACGGCCGGGTTGCGGCACTGCCCCTGACCAAATCGGCCGATGAACTGGGTGAACTGGCGCGCAATACCGAAAAGCTGCTCAAAGCGGTGGCGGAATACACCGGTTACCTGCAGAAGCTCGCCGGCCGCCTGTCCCACGAACTCAAGACACCGATTGCGATTACCCGTTCCTCGCTGGAAAATCTCGCCAGTTACACGCTCGACCCAGCCGCACGTCAATACCTGTCAAGGGCGCAGGAGGGTCTGGACCGGCAGGCGGCCATTGTCGCCGCCATGAGTGAAGCCCAGCGCCTGGAAAGCGCGGTGAAAACCGCCGACTGGGACAGCATCGATCTCGGTGAAATGTTGAAAAACAGCGTCGCTGGCTATCGTTCGGTCAATGCTTTGCGCACGATCAACCTCGACCTGCCTGCCGAGAGCTGCGTGCTTCGCTGTGCCCCGGACCTGCTCGCCCAGGCGCTGGACAAACTGGTGGACAACGCCATCAGCCTGAGCGCGCAGGATTGTGCGATCGACATTTCACTGCGGCGTGAAGACAAGGCCTGGCTGATCTGTGTGGCCAACGCGGGTAGCAGGCTGCCCGATGTCCTGCCCGAACGCCTGTTCGATTCACTGGTGTCGCTGCGCGACAAACAGGGCGGCGGCCAACACCTGGGTCTGGGCCTGCACATCGTCCGCCTGGTGGCCGAGGCGCACGGCGGCACGGTCAGCGCCCGCAACCTGCCGCACGCTCAGGGTGTCGAGTTCACCATTCGATTACCCGTTTAGTCCGAACCTGCACCAGTATCCCGGACCTGGCTGATTCCGGTGACCGATTCTTGTTAGAATCGCCTTTCTCTCTCGCCTCTGAAATGGGACACACGCCGGGTGAACAACGAACGATTTGAACAGCTGCGCAGTGCAGGCTACAACCGGATCCCGGTTTTCCGCTCCGTGCTGGCCGATCTGGACACACCCTTGTCGGTCTACCTGAAACTGGCGGAAGGCACCGATTCCTACCTGCTGGAATCGGTCGAAGGTGGTGAAACCTGGGGACGGTACTCGATTGTAGGCCTGCCTTGCCGGCGTCGCTACACGGTGCGGGGGCAGCGTCTGATCACCTCGGACCACGGTCGCCAGGTAAGCGAGGAAACGGTTGCCGACCCGCTCGCCCACATCGCAAAAATGCAAAGCGAATTCAACGTGCCGCGCCTGCCGGAATTGCCTCTGTTCAGCGGCGGCCTGGTGGGTTACTTCGGTTACGAAACGGTGCAACTGATCGAGCCAAAACTGGCCTGCAGCGACAAGCGCGATGACCTGGGCACGGCCGATATCGAACTGCTCTTGTCGGAGGAGGTCGCGGTGCTGGACAACCTCGAAGGTCGCTTGTGGCTGATCGTGCACGCCGATCCATCCGCGCCCGGCGCATATGAGCGGGCGCAGCAGCGTTTGGATGAACTGGAACACCGCTTGCGCACCGCCGGCACGGCCTATGGTCTCAGGGTTTCGGGCGAGGCCGTGCGGGAGGCGGACTTTTCCTATGGATTCGACCACGCAGACTTCCTGGCCGCGGTGGAGAAAAGCCGGGAATACATCCTTGCCGGCGATATCTTCCAGGTCGTTCTGTCACAACGCATGAGCGTGCCTTTCAATGCCAGGCCGCTGGATGTGTATCGTTCATTACGGGCACTGAACCCTTCGCCGTACATGTACTTTATCGATCTCGGCGACACCCAGATCGTCGGTTCTTCGCCGGAGGTGCTGGTGCGTGTGCAGAACCGCCGGGTCACGCTGCGGCCGATTGCCGGCACCAGGAAACGCGGCAGGACCGTGGCGGAAGATCACGCGCTGGCCGAAGAGTTGCTGCACGATCCGAAAGAATGTGCGGAGCACCTGATGTTGATCGACCTCGGCCGCAACGATGTCGGCCGGGTGGCCAAGACCGGCAGTGTGGTGATGACCGAGCAGATGATCATCGAGCGTTATTCCCATGTCATGCATATCGTCTCGGAAGTGCAGGGCGACCTCGCTGACGGTTTGTGCGCGATGGATGCCATACGCGCCGCGTTCCCGGCCGGAACCCTGTCGGGCGCGCCAAAGTTCCGGGCGATGCAGATCATCAACGAATTCGAGCCGGTCAAACGCAATATCTACGCAGGTGCCGTGGGCTATATCAGCTGGCACGATGATACGGACCTCGCGATCGCAATCCGCACTGCGGTCATACACGACGGCAAGCTACACGTGCAGGCCGGCGCAGGAATCGTCGTTGATTCGGACGCCGAGAGGGAGTGGCAGGAGACCCGTGACAAGGGCCGCGCCCTGATCACCGCTGTCGATCGCGCTTCCAGGGGGCTGTAGCGTACCTGTCTTGCCCGGCGGGATGCCGTCAGGGGTTCAGCTAAAGAAAAGCCTGGTGCAAACCAGGCTTTCCTTTTATCACTTAGTGCCGTGTCAACGCATGACGCCGCACTTTATCCGCAAAGACTAATCCCGTTTGGAGCCCCTGTCATTGTCATTGTCATTGTCGTTGCTGTTCCTGGCGCGGCCTGATTGAGACCCGTCCTGTTGCCGGCTTGATTGCTTCGCGCTGGGTTGCGCGGCATCGTGGGCTGGCGCCGAGACATGAGGACTGTCTTCCCTGGCGCTCCTGGGCTGCGGGCTCTGTGGTGAGGCGCTTTGCCGCGGGTCCGGTGCCGCATCGCTTCTCGCGGTTTGCTGCCGGGTGTCGTTGCTGCTCCGCGTCTGCTGTGTTTGCCGTGCGCCCGTGTTAGCGGCCGGTGCCGTGGCCTGTCCCGTTTGCTCGACCGTCCTTGCTGGCGCGGTTTGCCGTTGGGTGTCGTTTCTGTTCCGCGTCTGTTGCGTTTGCCGTTTACTCGTTTTGGCGGTCGGTGCCGTGGCCTGTTCCGTTTGCTCGTCCGTCTGCGCTGGCGTTGGCCGCTGCTTTGGTGTCCTGTCGTTCACAGGCGCCCGTTGCTTGGTGCCGGCCGATTTTTGCTGCGGTTGCCGGACAGTGTTGCTGTTCACGTCAACAGGCCTGCCGTCAACCCGGTTGTCTGCCGTGCTGTTCTGCGGCTCACTCGGTGACGCAAGGCTTGTGGTCCGGTTGGCGCTGCCCTTACCGCCCAGGTGATTGGCCTTGTCCGTCTTGCGGTTCGGGCTGCTGTAAACATTACCGCTGTTGTCAGTTGGCAGCTGGCTGTTTTTTTCCTTGAAATCGGCATCCCGTAACTGGGCCTTGGAGCGCAATTCGGATTGGCTCACCGCTGCTGTCCGTTTATTTTCGGGCCTGGTCCTGCCGCTGTAGGCAGCCTCCCGCCTGTCGTCAAGATTCCCGTCAAGATTCCCATCAGGATTCCCATCAGGATTCATGTTGCCGGTCTTCGTGGCGTAACGGTTCGCTGCACGAATCTGCTTGTCACGGGTGCTGGCAATCTTTGCAGGCTGCGTGTCGTTGCTGTAGAGATTGTCGTTGCGTTCGCCGTCAAGGGGCCGGTAGTTGTCGCCGCGATCGCGGCTGTTGTCGTAACGGGAGTCGTCATAACGACCGTCATAACGATCATGCCCGTCGCGGCCATAATCGTTGTCTGCGTAGCGGTCATGTCCACGACCATGATGCCCACGGTGCGACCGGTACCTGCCAGGACCCCAGTATCCGTAGTGGGGCTGGTACCAGTAATGATTGTAATGCCAGTAACCACCCGGGTAGTAAGCCGTGCTGAAAGGCCCCCAGGCCCAACCCGGGCCAAAGCCCCAGCCGTACCAGGGGTCATAGCTGACGTTGTAACCCCAGGTGCTGAAACGGGGGTAGTAGTAATAGGGCGAAACCCAGGGCCGGTAATACCAGCCAGTGCCGTAGAAAAGGGTGTTGCCATAAACATAGCTGCCGATGTAACCCGGGGTATAGCCTACATAGACAACACTCGGCGTGCTGTCATAGACATGCACATACTTGGTGTTATAAACCGGTGAAGTGGGCAGGATCTGGTCCACCTGCCCGGGCCGGTGATCCGACACCTGCCAGGGGCCATTGCGGCTGGACGAAACGTACCACACACCTTCTTCGACCAGGTAATACAGGCCACCGGCAACCAGCACCGTCGAACCCGTATTGCGGATATACACCAGATCGGTGCCATCGACGGGCTGATAGACGGGTTCACCGTCATACTTGACATCGATATCCACAACGCCCCTCTGCACGGCGGCCGTCTGCGGGACCTGGGCATCCAGTACCGCATCCTGCGCTTCTTCCGTGCCGGCGACGTAGACGCGTGAATCGGCCTGCTCCGAATCCTGCGGTATGTTGGCAAATGCCGTTGGCAGCTGGTCCGACGGTTGGTAAGCCCAGGGGCCGGTCAGCAAATCAGACCGGTACCAGCGGCCGGCCAGCACGATGTAAAAGTCTTGCGAACTGACGTGCATGAATACGTCGTTAGCCGAATTCTGCAATACCAGCAGGTCATCGACCAGTGGTACGAATGCCGCCGGGCCCTCGGTGACGATGAGTTCAGCGGGTTCGGTCGAGACCACCAGTTCAGGGGCATTGGCAGCGGTGATGGGTTCGACCGGCTGCTCCTTAGCCGCAGCGGTGTCGTCGGGCTTGACCATGGCCGCAATGGCAGGCGGTGGTGTGGCTTCAAACTGATAGGGTCCAGTAACGCTGCCGGCGCGGTACCAGACATCCCTGGCCGCATTCAGGTAATAGTATTTACCGTCGAAAATTAACGGGTAGGGTGTGTTGATGACCGCCTTTAGGGAGCTGTTTTCGATTTCCCTAAGCACCGGTTCGCCATCGATGGTAATCAGCAACGCCGGATGATCCCGGTAGAAGATCCTGGGTGGTGTCGTGTTGACGGACTTTGTCTCCGCCTCTGCGGTCTTTAAAGCCGAGTCGACTTCATCCAGGGAAAAGCCGAGGTTCCAGCCGGGTGACTGCAGGGCCAGCACCATCGCGAGTTCTGACTGGATATCATCCGTGCCTTCCGGGAACCGCGTTTGAGTCAATGTCAGTTGCGCGGGATGCACGCTGCGTTTGGCGGAGTCGATGGTAACGGGTGACTCGAACCAGCCGGCCCCAAACACCGGGTCTGAACCGGCTGTCGCGCGGTAGGCAAGTGCCGTGCGGAATTTAATGGTGTTGTCTTTCAGTTCGTCAACCTGTGGCGAGTAAATGGTCACAGTGCCCTGATTGAGCGGCACTGTGCGTGGCCAGGTGTTTTCCCCGGTATTTTCCTGGGCGAACAGGGAAGGCAGACTGCTGAGGGTCAACAAAATCCAGATTACGCTTGCTGTCAGTCTTTTCACGTTCATCTCCTGTTGCGCTAGCCGCGAAGTCCTGTCGCAATCCACAAGTCTAAAAAGATTGCCACAGTGTCAATATACCCTCGCTTTTCTGAATACAACGTGAATACACAGGGACCGGGTTGTTGCCGGCGGTGGCGGAATCAAAATGGAGAGACCGGCAAACGCCGGTCCTCCCCATGATCAAACATTATCAAGCCGTTTGATTACTCGGTTGGCTTTTCGACTGATATCGCAACCGCTTCGGTGTAGGTGATCACGACCAGGTCACCTACTGCGGCTTTTTTGAGGTTTTCAGGATTACGCGCAACGTATTCCTTGACTTCACCTGAGGGGCCCTTGAGTTTGAACGTATTGTTTTCGATGTTGATCTCTTCAACAGTAGCTGTAATCACCTGTGCATTGACAATGGCCCCTGCCGGCATCTCGCCCTTTTCGGCGCGGCCTGCGGCGGTAAGTTGGCCAGCGTTCGGTTCAGACCCGTCGTTGGCAAAGACTTCAATTGACAGTTTTTGTTCGTATTCCGCCATGAGGGTATCGCCCACGTTGACCTGGTCCAGGTTATGGGCTGCTTCACTGACGACAAAGCTCACGGTATTGCCTTCCGGACCCCGCAAGGTGACTTCACGGGTCTCGTGGTTAATAGCTTCCACCTTGGCCGTCAGCGTGGCGATTTGACTGGTATGCAGGGACGGTTTTTCCGTCGCTGGCGCAGACTCGCCTGACCAGCAGGGGGAGGTTGTCAGCAGCAGGGCTGCAAGCAGAGGCAGGAACTTGTACATATAATTCTCCATGGTTGATGAGTAATTAAAATAGCCGCGCATTGTAAATCTTTTTTTGCTTAATGCCAAAACAGATAAGTTGACAGTACCCGCCGGCGCAGTGTCATGCAGGGTGATGGTGGACGCGAGGTCCACCGTCACCCATCGTTCACCCACGGGTCACCCATCCATCACTTGTCGGTCAAGCCACAGGTGTCGTAGTAAAAAGACCCGCTGGCATCGCCCGGACCGAATGCGCGGTAGATGCCAATCATCGTGAAGCCACCACCCTGGATTTCCCAACCCGATCCGCCGTGGCAGTTCTCGTGATGCGAAGTCCCTGACTCATTGTCCGTGTGGGTGTAGCTCGTCACGCGTCGATCCTGGTACTTCGGCGCCAACATGGTTGCCTCCAGCGTCTCGATGCCCACATAGAGCCACGGTTCCGAACTGTAGGGCTCAAGCGTGACCGTCTCGCCGTATCCAAAGCACTCGGGCGCGTCGGTGTCGATCATAACTGCGATGATTGCCTTGTCGGGCATTACCCGCAACGCCTGCCGCGGCACCGGGCACTCGACATGACGATAGGCGTATCCGTTGGGCCAGTTCCTCCATTGGTCGAGCCGCGCGATGGTCTCCCGGTACTTGCCGGACGGCTCACTGGTCGCGGTGACCACGAACACGCGGCACCGCCAAAGATCACCAACCTGACTGCAGACTCCTCCGTCTGCGCTTTCCATTACCCGCTGGCCGTGCGTCAACGTACCCTCGGGCGCGACCTGGGCATATGCGGTTACGGCCACGGCCGCGCTCGCCAGAACCGTGATCAGGGCTGTAACTAAAAATGACTGTAATCCTTGCAAGGATTGGACTGTCCAGCCGGGTTTTTTCATGAGTTTCACAATAAACCTC
>JBFZEL010000452.1:0-4131 GCA_041306925.1 Lysobacterales bacterium | reverse complement strand
CTCGTGGTGCTCCAGCGGCCAACCGGCAAATTGGGGGCGTGACGCTTCGCCTGTCTTGAAAGACGCAGTTTCTGGACCTCAGGTCGCAGCAACCAGCGCACCGGCGAGAACGCATCGGCGGTCACGGCACCCGCGGCGATCAGGTTTTTCAGAGCCTGCTCCAGTTGCGGTCGCAACAGACCCGCGTGCTGCTCGAGGTCGGAGGTAAACATGGCGCCATGCCGTGCCAGCAGCGCGAGGACTTTCCTGGCCAGCGGGTCGGTGATGGAATCGGGGTCAGGTGGCAGCGGCAGCCATTGGCGTATATTGACACGCGGCACGATCGCAAGTGGCGTTGCCGCAACGATGGTGCCTGCCTGCTCGGCTGCCAGCGAGGGCCGGAACCAGGCCAGTTGTCCGCTCAGGAAACGCTGATCCAGCTGTTCGGGGGAATAGTCCTTGCAACGTGTGCCGAGTAACTGGTGCTCCCACATGCTGGCCGGGGCAGACCAGCCCTGTAACAGCGACAGTGCCTGATCGAGATCGTCGCCAGCGTCATCCAGCGCATGCCAGTGCACCAGGAAATGCATATAAGCCGCAGGTGCCACCGGTTTTACCGCACGCCGGCGTTGTTCGCGGCTATAACGGTGGATGCGGGCCAGCAGACGTCTCTCACACCACAGGTCCGGGGTAGCCTCATCCTGCATCAGGATCGCAAAACCCTCGTTTTGCAGACGCAGCAGCGCCGTTTGCAGGCATGCTTCATCCAGACCGAAATCCATCGCCAGTTGCGCCCTGCTGACCGCCCCCAGGCCGCTCATGCGGCTTCTCAGCAAGCCAGCCAGCGCGTCTTCAGACGCAAGGGCCGGACCATCGGGCAGCAGGGCGGTCGGATCGGGCGTAAATTGACACAAGGGATGTATGGCCAGCCATTCGGGCAGGCGTTCGGAGGCGACCCACCAGTGCCCGGCCTGCTGATTGCCGTTTTCACCCGACCTGATGCTGCAGACCCGCATCTCCTCAACCAGTGCCGTGAACCACTGGCCCCAAAGACTGGCATTGCCGGCGGCGCCGCAACTGGAGTTGCCGCTCGTATATTCGGCGCGTGTCAGAAAACCCAGTTGTAACAGGCCATCGTGCAATTCATCCGCATTGCGTGGCTGAATCCAGGCCTCATCGCGGACCTGTGTCCGCGCTGCAACGCTGATGATGCTCAACGTGCCGGCCGAGGAAAGATCATCCGGATCATTGCTGATGGCGCGGGTGCGGCGGTTTTCAGCCTCGCCGTCATCGAGGAACGCGTAGGGACGGGCGTTGATGATCTCGCGTGCCAAAGGCGAAGGCCCGACCAGGTCGAGGCAGCGTATCTCGATTTCGCCGCTAGCCATCCTGGTCAGCAGGTTTTCCAGGCCGTCGATATCCATCGTTTCGGTCAGGCAGTCGCCGATGGTCTGGTTGACCAGCGGGTGAGCGGGGATTTCGCGTGCGCCGCGCAGGTTTTCAAAACAGGCGATCTGGTCGGGGAAGACCACCGCGACCAGGTCTTCGGCCTGGTTCCGCTGCCATTGCGGCGGTACTTTCTGGCCATTGCGCATGCGCTGCACAGCCAGCGCAATGGTTGCATTCCAGCGCCAGCGGAGTGCGAACATCGGCGCGTCCAGCAAGGCCTGGGTCAGTACGTCCCGGACCGTCTGCGGCTTCAGATAGCCCACGACATCGGCGATCTCGAAACTGTGGGTTTCCCCCAGCGAGAGGATCAGCGAGTCTTCGAGCGCGGCGGCCTGCAGCTCAAAATTGAATTGCCGGCAAAAGCGCTTGCGCAGCGCCAGGCCCCAGGCGCGCATCAGGCGTGAACCCAGCGGCGCGTGCACCACCAGGTGCATGTCACCGGAATCATCAAAAAACCGCTCCATGACAATCCGGTCACGGGTCGGCAGGCAACCCAGCGCCTGCAGCGACGCATGCAGGTATTCGACCAGTTGCACGGCGGCTATCCTGGCGATTCCTTCTTTACAATAATTTTCGATAAGTTCTGCAGGTGTTTGTTCTTTCAGCTTATCTTCTATATCTTTTCGCAGCCTGGATACCGCCAGGGATAATTCATCACTGCGGCCGGGCTTGTCGCCCAGCCAGAACGGGATGGTCGGAGGCTGGCCCTGTGCGTCCTCGACCAGCACCCTGCTCTGCTCGATTTTCAGCATGCGGTAGCTGGTGTTGCCAAGCTGGAAAATATCACCCGGAACACTTTCGAAGGCAAAATCCTCGTTGAGCGTGCCGATGCGGTGGCCCTGTGGCAGCATGATGACTTCATAGTCAAAGTGATCCGGAATGGCGCCGCCGTTCTGCAGCGCCGTCAGCCGCGCCGCCGGGCGGCCACGCAGTTGGCCGTTGATGGCGTCATAAAAGACCAGCGCCGAACGTCTGCCGCGGCGGGTTGAATAACCATCCGCGAGCATGCGCACGACCGCCAGGAACGATTCCTCTTGCAGGTCACGATATGGCCAGGCACTGCGCACCATGCGCAACAAATCGTCCACGTGCCAATCCCGCACGGAGACCTCGGCCACCAGTTGCTGGGCCAGCACATCCAGCGGCGCGGCCGGTATGGCGATCGCATCCAGCTCACCCGATTCAAGTGCTTTTTGCAAAGCCACGCACTCCACCAGGTCATCCCTGCTGAGCGGAAACAGGCGGCCCTTGGGGGTCTCACCCACCGCGTGCCCGGACCGGCCGATACGTTGCAGCAACGCGGAAATACTGCCCGGCGTGCCCATCTGGCAAACCAGGTCGACGTGGCCGATATCGATGCCCAGCTCAAGCGAGGCCGTGGCCACCAGGGCCTTGAGTTGCCCCGACTTGAGCGCCTGCTCCGCCTGCAGGCGGTGCGTGCGTGACAGGCTGCCATGATGCGCGGTCACCGCTGTCTCTCCCAGGCGCTCCGCCAGGTGCCGTGCTATACGCTCTGCCAGGCGCCTGGTATTGACGAATATCAGCGTGGTGCGGTGCGCAAGGATATACGCCACCAGTTTCTGATAAAGCTCCTCCCAGACCTCGTTGGCCAATACCGGGGCCAGCGGTGACCCCGGCAGTTCCAGGCGAATATCCATCGGCCGTTGGTGACCGGTATCGACAATCGCGCAATCCTGACCGCCGCACAGGTAATCCGCGATCCGCCTGATCGGTTTTTGCGTGGCGGACAGGCCGATTCGCGCGGGCGGCGCAGCACACAGCGCCTCGAGCCTGGCGAGGGACAAAGACAGGTGGCTGCCGCGTTTGTTGCCGGCTACTGCGTGAATTTCGTCGACGATCACGGTGGCAAGACCGGCGAGCATGTTGCGACCGGACCTCGAGGTCAGCAGCAGGTACAGGGACTCGGGTGTCGTGACGAGGATATGCGGTGGCCGTCTGGCCATCCTGCTGCGTTCACCCGCCGGGGTATCACCGGTCCTGACCGCGGCGCGGATGTTGTGTGCGGGTTCACCCTCCGCCGCCAGTTCGGCGGCGATGCCCAGCAGCGGCATCTGCAGGTTTTTCTCGATGTCGTTGGAAAGCGCCTTCAGCGGCGAGACGTAGAGCACGTGGACCTTGTCTTCCAGCACGCCCCGGCGACTCTGCAGGACCAGTTCGTTGATCGCACACAGGAACGCGGCCAGGGTCTTGCCGCTGCCGGTCGGCGCCGCGATCAGGACCCGTTGGCGGCTGACGATTTCACCCCAGGCTGCGGTCTGCACCGGTGTTGGAGCGGTAAACGATCCGCTGAACCAGCGACGTACGGCCGGGTGGAATCTAGCGGGTAAAAACTGGGATGTTGTATCCGTGGTCATGCAGGGATTGTAGTTCAGCCGTTCTCAAAAACCGAGAACAGCCGGTGCCTTGAAGTTCACAGGGTTGGCCATCATCCGCTCACCAGCCTGCAGCAGCGCTCATGGGGAGTACGACGCAGTGCCGGCAAGCAGACGACGACAGCGGGGAGGCGTCCTTCCAAAAGGCTGGCCATTATTGATTGATCCGCACTCTTCAACTAAGGCCCTGGACCGTTGGTTACCAATCCCAGCTTGACGAACACTGCTTCAGGTTGGGCGGGCCAATACAGAGAGTCTAGTCAGCAAGTTCCCGCAAAACCACGAGGAGCTTATCAAAACGCTGCTGCGC
>JBFZEL010000451.1:0-2637 GCA_041306925.1 Lysobacterales bacterium | reverse complement strand
TACTTTTCATATTCTGCATTCATGGTATTGACCGGATGACCGGGCATATCCATGGTGATGGTGACAATATTGTCAGTGTCTTTGGCGTATTTGAAACCCGTCATTTTGCGTACACTCCTATAGCCGTTCGATAATTGTCGCAATACCCATACCACCACCTATACAAAGGGTACACAGGCCAAACTTCAATTGACGACGTTCCAGTTCATCGATAACGGTGCTGGCAATCATGGCGCCCGTGGCACCCAATGGATGACCCATGGCGATTGCCCCACCGTTGACATTGATTTTTTCCCATGGCGCTTTTGTTTCCGCCTGAAAACGCATGACAACCGAAGCAAAGGCTTCGTTGACTTCAAAAAGGTCGATCTGGTCCATGCTCATGCCCGCTTTTTTCAGTACTTTGAAAGTGGCTGGTGCAGGTCCAGTCAGCATGATGGTGGGTTCGGACCCGACGACCGCAACAGCGACAATACGTGCGCGGGGTGTAAGGCCCAGGTCTTTCGCAACTTGCTCGTTGCCAATCAAAACAGCTGCGGCACCATCGACAATACCCGAGGAGTTCCCGGGCGTATGCACATGATTGATGGCTGCCACTTCAGGGTATTTGGCCAGGGCCACCGCATCCATACCCATTTTGCCGATCATCTCAAACGAAGCTTTCAGATTGGCTAAACCCTCCATCGTCGTGAACGGTTTTATAAATTCGTCTTTGGCAAGAATGATCAGGCCATTGGCGTCTTTTACCGGCACAACGGACTTGTCGAAATGGCCGTTCTGCTGTGCAAACGCAGCCTTTTGCTGTGACTTCAACGCGAAAGCATCAACATCCTGCCGTGAAAACCCAGCAATGGTTGCGATCAAGTCCGCACTGACACCCTGCGGAACGAAACCTACGCGCGCAGTCCATTCCGGGTCGTAACCGGCACCTCCATCCGAGCCCATTGGCACACGCGACATACACTCAATCCCGCCGGCCACGATAAGGTCTTCCCAACCTGAAGCCACCTTCATGGCTGCGAGGTTTATGGCTTCCAGTCCCGACGCGCAAAAGCGGTTAATCTGCTGACCGGACACGCGTTCGTCCCAACCGGCAAACAACGCCGCCATTTTTGGTAAATCGCCACCCTGCTCACCCAACGGAGTTACGCAGCCCATGACGACATCATCAACACGTGAAGTGTCAAGATCATTGCGCCGCTGTAGCGTGTTTAACAGACCACCCAGGAGGCTGACCGGCTTGACCTCATGAAGCGAACCGTCCGCCTTGCCCTTGCCCCGTGGAGTGCGTATGGCATCGAAGATATATGCTGCATTTCCCATTAGTCTGTACCTCGAAATGAATGTGTAGCGTAATACCGGCCCGGACAACCACGTTCAGCGGTGTCGCCAGCCAATGTCCTGCAGCAGGGGCATGCCGTGCCTGCTGCCCTTATCCCTAAGGTAGCTCTGATTAATGCCATCCTGGCATTATCAGAGCGCGGCAGTCGAAAAGTGTCATTTTCGACTGCCTTACAAATCAACGGCTTAAAGCCGCTGATTTGGCGACACATCCATGTGTCGCGGGAACCTCTGAATTAATCAGAGGTTCCCGAAATCAGTTCTTGACGTTTTTGGTTTCCCCGTCCAGAAACCGGGCAAATGCACTCTGCATAAATTTTGATGCAAATACCGCGGGCATAAAGCGCTCTGCTTCCTGGTACTGCTCCATGTTGTTGCGGTTCAACAGGCGCTTGACAAAAGTTCTGCCAAATTCGCTATTACCGGCGACCCGCGCCGCCACCGCTTCTACCTGGGCCATCAGTTGGTCCGGCTCAAATACA
This sequence comes from Lysobacterales bacterium, assembly GCA_041306925.1. Classification (GTDB taxonomy): domain Bacteria; phylum Pseudomonadota; class Gammaproteobacteria; order Xanthomonadales; family SZUA-36; genus SZUA-36. The sequence continues at coordinate 814 of JBFZEL010000451.1, read as the reverse complement.
TCCACCACGATACCCAGTCGCCTGGCTTCTACGGCGTCCATTTCTTTGGTCGTCATTGCCATGTAAGCAATGGTGCTATTGCCATAACGCTCGACACCGCGGGTAATGGCCCAGGCAGGTATCGCGCCGTGATTGAGTTCTTTCAAGGCAAATTTGGCGTTTGTGCTGGCAAAGGAAAAGTCACAACAGCCCTGTATTTCCAAGCCGAAACCAAACGCTGCACCATTCACCGCCGCGATCACCGGGGTTTCTGAATTTTCGATCGCTTTGAATGGTTCGAAACAGACCTTGATAAACGCGTAACCCGCTTCAACTTCACCAATTCGTGAAAACTGCTCCACGTCCGCACCCGCAGAGAACACATGGAAAGGCGTGCCCTTTTTAGGGTGAATGAACTCCTGACCAGTCAGGATGATGCATCCAACCTCTTTATCTGCATCCAGCTCCTGGATGGCAGCCGTCAGGTCCGAGAAAAGCTGGGCATTGGCCGCGTTGAATTTTTCCGGTCGATTGAACGTAACAATTGCGTAGTTTGCTTTTTTCTCAACTAACAGTGTTTCGTAAGACATGCTCTGACAGCCTCTGAATGATTTTATGAAATGTTGTCCCACTCGTGCGCAAGGATCGCGGGCAATTTGCCGGCACGTTCCTTACCGCTCATGAAGTCAAGCAAGTGAATGCCGGTTGGATCAATCTGTTTGATCAAAGCCACTTCCTGCAAGGTGGGTGCTGGAGTTACGGGACAATCATCCGCAATATTGACTTGAAAACCGGTGTTGTCGATAACATCCTGGGCTGCAACACCCCTATGCAA